>JBILFK010000012.1:0-20145 GCA_044351685.1 Rickettsiales bacterium
CTAAGCGCCAGCCACCCCAATGTGGTGGGCGCGTAATATTTTGGCCTTCAAAACGTGCGGTGATTTCTGCAATGCGCTGTTCCAGCGCATCACGGGATTCCATGATTTCCGATTGCTTCGATGCCCAGGCGCCAATTTGTTTTTCGCGCACGCGGGTGGCAAAATATGCATCGGATTCTGCGGCCGATACCGCATGAATGGTGCCTTCCACACGCACCTGTTTATCGAGAGGCATCCAGTAGAAACACAACGCCGCATGCGGCTGCGCGTGTATCTCGCGGCTTTTACGGCTTTCAAGGTTGGTATAAAACACAAAGCCACGCGCATCCACTTCCTTCAACAACACAATGCGCGCGGAAGGCTTGCCCTTTGCACCCACGGTGGCAAGCGTCATGGCGGTGGGTTCGCTGATGGCGGGGTGGGCTTTGGCTTCGCTGAGCCATTGCTGAAACTGCTGTATGGGCATAGAGAACTCCTATTGCATAGCGCCATATCACACCCGCAACCACTGTAAAGCTGAGTTACGCATTGCTCTTTTACATAGGCGGGGCTAATGTGCACGCATGCGTATCTTTCTTGGTATTTTGTTAGCGTTGGCGATGCTGTTTGGCATTGCCTCGTTCTTTCTGGTAGATATGTTGCAAGCGCAGATGCTTGCCTTTTTGCAGCAAAAAAATGTGCCCGTAACCTCGTTTACGGTTTCACATATGACCCCCACCTCGGTCACGCTGCGCGATGTGAATCTGGGCGAGAATCATGCGCTTACCGCAAAAACCATTACCCTTGCCTATCGTGGTGGCACCAGCATGCAAACAGTAACCGTGAATATCCACGCCGAAGGGCTGAGCATGCGCGCTGCACAGCACCAGAAAGGCTGGCAACTTGGCGGTATCGAGCGCGTGTGGAATGCCGCAGCAAAAAGCACCGATGCGAAGGCCACACAGGTTAGCGTGCAAGGTTCTGCGGATATCACTGTTTCTGCACAGAAGCAGCAAGTAACGGGGGATATAACCATTTCGCAGCTTGAAGTGGTTGAAAAAGTCCGCACGATTCGCGCGCGCGATGTGGTGATTACACCGGACATTGATGGTGGCTTCGGCACGTTGCGTATCAAAGGCGAGAACATAGAAATATTGCAGGCCGGAAAAATGCTGCTGGCACCCATGCGCCTTGAAGGCAAAGCCGTGCGCAAACAGGGCAGCGATAGCATTACCCATGCGGCTACGGTGAAGGGTGTGGAGGTGCCGCTTGAAGTAAACATGGCAGGCGAGCATGTGCTTTCTTCGGGTGCGGGCAAGGCCAGCATTCGCACCACAGAACTCGCCTTCAGCCCCGATGGACTGACGTTTGCCGCATTGTTGCCCGCGCTTGCCGAAGGGGTTGATACACCGCCTATGAAACTGCAGGTGAGCGACGAGATATCCTATAAAAACAAAGAAACACCCCTGCATCGCGGCATGGTGAATGTGCTTTCGATGCCGGTGGGTTCGCTGATGGCACAGGCCTTAGGCAAAGGCGCCACGATGGAAGGCACGTTAAAGGGAAGCGTGCCATTTGTGTTTCGCAGCGAAGAAGATTGGCAGTTGAAAAATGCTGCACTCGAAAATGATGGCCCCATGAAGCTCACATTGCTGCCGGTGCCAGAAGCGGTTGGCGGTTTTGTTTCCACCCTTTCGCAGATACTCGCGAAAAAAGATGCAACCGCAGGCGCACTAAACGAAGTCAATGTTTCGCGTATGACGCTTGCGGCCAACAGCACCGATAACAAAGGCAATATGCTGCTGCAAGGCGCGGTGGAAGGGTTTAACCCACTGCTGAAGCGCCCCGTGAAATTACATTTGAATTTAACCACGAACTTACATGATTTGCTGCGCAGTATGGCATCTGTTACTGCAGAAAAGGTGATCCGATGAAACATTCATGGCTATTCGCATTATGCGTGCTTACCGCATGCAACCCCACTGTAAAGGTGGAGGCACCCGATAAACCGATCGAGATTAATCTCAATGTGCGTATTTCGCATGAAATTCGCGTCAAGGTTGACCGCGAGCTGGAACAATCCGTCTTCGCCAAAGACTCACCGCTATTCTAGGAGCTTCACATGAAACACTTTTTTATTACGCTATGCCTTATCTCACTCAGCATGCCTGCGTTTGCACTTTCGCTCGATGAAGCCAAAGCCAAGGGGCTGGTCGGTGAACGCACCGATGGCTATCTGGGGTTGGTGCAACCAAACCCAGAAGCCGAAGCATTAGTGCGCGACATTAATCGCAAGCGCCGCGATGCCTACCGCGATATTGCTGTACAAACCAAACAGGAACAGACGATTGTAGAAAAACTGGCGGCACAAAAAGCCTACGGCCTTACTCCTTCCGGCCAGTTCTTGCAGGATGCTTCCGGCGGCTGGCAAAAGAAGTAATGCGGCCACAACCAGATATCATCACGTTGCGGCAATTTTATTCGTCGCCGCTTGGCAGGCTGGTGAAAGGCCGCCTGCGTGCCAATGTGCTGAAACATGTACAGCACGCCAAAGGCGAAGTGATGGTGGGGCTGGGCTATAGCATGCCATTGCTGCGTGCGGTCGAAGAAGCGCCCAACCCACCGCGCACGCTGCTGGCGATGATGCCTGCGACTATGGGGGCAATGTATTGGCCGGTACACGGTGATAATCGCGGTGCACTTGTCGATGATACCGACTTACCACTGCATGCGAATACCGTGCATTGGCTGGTGGTGCTGCATGCGCTGGAATTTTCGGAAGACCCTGCACGTCTGCTTGCGGAAGCTTGGCGCGTGCTGGTGCCTGGCGGCAGAATGCTGCTGTTTGTGCCGCATAAAAGCCGCTTCTGGCGCTGGTGGGGCGATTCGCCATTTCGCAGCGGTTTAGGGTATCGTAAAGGCGAGCTATTGGCGCAGTTACGCCATGCTGATTTTACTATTGCCGATTATTCGCGCGCGCTGGTGGCACCACCCCTTACGCACCCGTTGATGCTGCGCGTGTGGCGCGGGCTCGAGTGGCTTGGTAGCACGCTGCTTCCCGGGCTTGGTAGTGTGCACTGCGTTGAGGTCGAGAAACAGATTTATGCGGCCATTCGTCAACCGGTGCATGTGGCAAAACGCAAACTCAGCGTTGCCAACATTCCGGTTACGGCCGCGCCAAGTTCGCGAACAAAAAGTTAGTATTTGACGCTGCACCCATACGGCTGTGTTACCGAAAGGCTAACAGCTTTGCCTGCTTTGATTTCCGCAAGTGCCTGCATGACATAGTTGGTGGCGCCTGCAATATCGGCTGGGTCGGCGCTTGAAATACTATCGATCGCGCCTTGATACACTAGCGTTCCCGAGGGGTTGATCACGAACATATGTGGGGTGGTTTTGGCCGCATAGAGTTTACCAATCTTGCCATCGGTATCGCGAATAAAGTAACTGGGCGATGATTTTTTATCGGCGATTTCTGCCTTCACTGCAGCATCATCGGCGAGGAAACCTTCGTTGCCTTCGGCACCTGAATTGATGCTAATCCACACCACACCATCACGTGTTGCAGCCTGTTGCAATTTTTGCATGTTGCCAATGCCGTAATGCTTTTTCACGAAGGGGCACAGCGCATTCGTCCATTCCAACACTACGGTTTTTCCTTTGAACTGGCTGAGCGTGATGGGTTTGCCGCTGATGCTATCGGTAGCGGTAAAATCGGGTGCAGCCTGCGCGGAGAGCACCGCCGCTTGGGCAGAAGCAGTAAACAATAATGCAGCAAAAAATCCAAAAACACGTGCCGTCATACATACTCCATTAATTCTAGAATTTCATAAGCGCACAGCTTACAGAATGCTGCAAGTGACGATTGGTTAATGGTCTGTCAACGCGCCACGAACAATCTCTGGTGTCAGAATTTGTGGTAACAATACGCCTTCCTTACCGGGGGCATAATACACATAGAGTGGCACACCGTTACGGCCAAAACTGGCAAGATATTCGGTGATAGCGCTATCGCGCATGGTCCAATCGGCGACCATCAGGGTGATAGATTTTTCTTTGAACAGCGCGACCACCGAAGCATCGTTGAGCGCGACGCGCTCGTTCACCTTGCAGGTAATGCACCATGCGGCCGTGGCATCAACAAATACCGGGGTATTTTCAGCGCGCAATGCTGCAAGCTTTTCAGCGCTATAGGCAACGCTTGTAATATCGCCGCGCATGGTGGTGGCGTGCGGCTGCATGCTCACGGGGGGTTGCAACGCTATCAGCCCAACAAAGGCGGCGAGGGTAGCGAGCACCCAAAGGTTGCGCAGGCGCGTAGCGCCACGGTAAAGCCATAAAAAGAAACTGATGGCCAGCATGCCAAACAAAGTAACGGCAAGGCCATGCGCCTGATTCAACTGCACCTGTACCCACAGCAGCCAGATGGCGGTGGCCAGCATGGGAAATGCCAGTAATTGTTTGAATGTAAGCATCCATGCGCCGGGCTTCGGCAACAGCCTGCGGGCGGCAGGCACCGCGCTTATCAGCAGAAACGGTAATGCCAAGCCAAACCCCAGCGCTGCAAAAACCGCGAGTGCCAGCACGGGTGGTTGTGTGGCGGCAAAGCCCAACGCAGGCGCCATGAAGGGTGCAGTACAGGGTGTGGCCAATGCTACCGCCAACGCACCGGTGAGGAAACTGCCTGTGAGCGAATCATGGTGATGGTTGCCACCCACATTGGCGAATAACACCGGCCATTCAAACATGCCGAATAAATTCAGCGCTACCAGCAGCATGAGTGCCGCAAGTGCGGCCAATACTTCCGGTGTTTGCAGCTGGAAACCCCAACCAATCGCGCTTCCGGCGTGGGTGAGGGCGATCATGATACCTGCAATCGCCAGAAAACTAAGTATCACACCGGCAGTGTAGGAAACGCCTTGCAGCAATGCTTCGCGCCGGCTGGCTTCGGCTTTTTTAGCGAGTGCTAACGCTTTCAGCGACAGCACTGGCAGCACGCACGGCATAAGGTTCAAAATAAGCCCGCCAAGCAAGGCAAACAGAATGGCGTTAACAAAACCCATCGAAGAAGTGGTATTGCTTGGTGCGGGTTTAGGTTCAGGCAATGCGCCACTTAGCGAAGCATCGTAACGCGCAGTGATGGCATACGAAGTGTCGCGTTCTCCTTCAGCATCCAGCAGCACCAGCACGCCCTTATACTCCGGTGAGGCATTAAAGGTGCCGTGTTGCATACGAATCACCAGCGCGTCTTCTTCCTGCGAAGTAATTTGCTCGCCGGAATTCTGAATAATCCCATCATCCAGCGGGAACCAAATGGCATCGCGTGCGTTTGCAATATCGGGCTGCGTGTTCGGGATGCTGAGCGTGACATGATCGGCGCTGATAATATAACGCGCAGCCACATCGCTTACGCTAGGCACCTTTGCTAACGCTTCGGCAACGGCTTGGCCATCGGCAGCATTGCGGGTGGGCAAGGCGAGTTCCAGCTCGGCAGATTCAGGAATGCAGATATCTTTGCACACCAGCCATTCAGCTTTGGCTTTTAGCGTTGCGCTTCCAAGATTCTCAGTGGCGGTAATGGTAACTGGCAATACCACTTTATCGCTGTAGCCATAATTCACCAGCGTATCATAGGGCAAGCGCTCGGGCGCGGGCCACGCAATGTCGCTGGCGCTTACGCCTTCGGGAAGTTGCCAGCGAATGCTGGTGGCCATGCCGGAATCGCCCGGGTTCTGCCAATAGACATGCCAGTGTTTTTCAATTGTCAGCTCAAGGCCAACATGAAACGGCTTTCCCGCTTCGATGTTCGCCACATCGCCAATTAAGCGCGCCTGAACTTTGGGTGCTTCTTGTGCATGTGCTGCGCCAGCAAGCATTAGCATGGCTAGCAGTGTGCTGAAAAAACGATACATCATAATGCTATGTACGTGTGGTTGCTGTAGAAGTTACAAGTGCAGCGGTTTTTACTACAAAATCGCTGACCACCTGAACCATAAATTCCTGTTCTTTGGCTTCGGTAAGGCCGCCTTCGGTAATGGTTTCATGCGAGCGGCCAATGCCAATACAATGTGGGTACACCCACACACCCAAATGCTCGAGCGGCACACGCAGTTGCAGCAAGCCGGTAATGCCGCCGCGCACTGAAGGTGTGGCGCATAACAGCAGCGCGGTTTTACCTTTAAGCGGCAGTGAGGCATCGACCGATACCCAGTCGATCAGGTTTTTGAACGCACCCGGGATCGACCAGTTATATTCTGGCACCGCCAATATCATGCCATCGCACGCATGCAGGGCGCTCGAAAACGCCTGCACACCTGCGGGTAATGGTTCTACAGGCTTATCATCGCGCAGGGCGGGGCAATCGGTATCGCGGTAATCGAGCGCGGTAATTTCAGCGCCGCTAGCTTGCGCGATATTAGCGGCAAGGGTGAGTAGTTTTTTGTTCGTTGATTCGGTGCGGAACGAAGCCGCCATGCATAAAAGTTTGGTCATGATGCAGACTTTCTAAGGAGTGGCGTAAGCGCAGTGACAAGCTGTGCAAAGGCGCGTGCGCGGTGGCTGGTGGATTCTTTGTGTTTCGGGTCGATTTCGCCATACGTGTCACGTGACCCGGCAGGGATAAATATCGGGTCGTAGCCGAAGCCTTTTTCGCCGCGCGGCGGGAAGGTAAGTGTGCCATCTACACGGCCTTCCACCTCAAGCAATGCACCATCTGGCCAGGCCAGTGCGAGCGCGCAGTGGAAGCTTGCTGGTTGGCCTTCGGCAATCAACCCTTGTTTTTCGATTTCTTCTTTCACGCGCTGCATGGCGGCATAAAAATCTTTGTTCGCACCTGCCCAGCGTGCCGAATAAATGCCGGGTGCGCCACCGAGCGCTGCTACGCTTAATCCGGAATCATCGGCAAGCGCCGGGTGCCCCGTGGCACGCGCCGAATGATGTGCCTTGAGTGCAGCATTGGCGGCGTAGCTGTCGCCGGTTTCTTCCGGCTCATCGACACCAAACTGTGCAGCGGTGATGATGTTTAACCCTAGTGGCGCCAGTAACACCGTAAGTTCGCGCAATTTACCAGCATTATGGCTGGCAAGCACAAGCGGTGAATTGAGGGCTGGGTAAGACATCAGGCAATTCCAAGCACATTCTTCTGTAAGGCAATCAGTTCGGCAATGCCGGTTTTTGCATGCGCCAGCATGGCAAACATCGCGGTTTCATCGAAGGTATTTTCTTCGCCCGACATTTGCACTTCAATCATGTGGCCGTTTTCGGCCATCACGAAATTCGCATCGACTTCGGCGCCGCTATCTTCCTCATAATCCAAATCAAGCCGCGCTTCGCCCTTCACAATGCCACACGAAACTGCCGCAACGGGCTGCAACATGGGATTGGTTTTAATGGTTTGCTTACGCTGCAAAGTGGCAATAGCACGGTAAAGTGCAACATAGCCGCCGGTAATAGAAGCAGTGCGGGTGCCGCCATCGGCCTCTAGCACATCGCAATCAATTACAATCTGGCGTTCGCCAAGCAATGCTAAATCGATCGAGGCGCGCAGCGCGCGGCCAATTAGGCGCTGAATTTCCTGCGTGCGGCCCGATTGCTTGCCTTTGGCAGCCTCGCGCTGGTTGCGGCTGTGGGTAGCGCGCGGCAGCATGCCATATTCCGCCGTTACCCAACCACGGCCAGTATTGCGCAGAAAGGGCGGTACAAAATCTTCGACACTGGCGGTGCATAACACTTTGGTATGGCCAAACTGTACCAGGCACGAGCCTTCGGCGTAACGTGCATAATCGGGGGTGAGGGTAACGGGGCGTAGTGCGGCGGCGGTGCGTTGAAAAGAACGTGGCATGTTATCTCCTGTTAGGGTAAGCATGTACTGCATTTGATGTGGCTCGCAACTGAATTCCTCTTGAAAAACGCGTACGCCGTGCCACATATGCAGGGAATGGAGAAAAATCATGAGCCAGCCTGCCGAAATGCCGGAAGAGTTACCGGAAGAAATTGTTGCCACTGCCGAACAATCGCCCGAGGCGATCGCCCGCGCGTTGCAATCGGTGATTGAAGCGAAGGATGCCGAAATCGCCGCGCTCAAAGATCAATCGTTGCGCGCATTGGCAGAAGTTGAAAATATCCGCCGCCGCGCCGAGCGCGAACAGGCCGACACATCCAAATATGCGGTCAGCAAATTTGCTGGCGATTTAGTGAGTGTGCTCGAAAACCTGATGCGCGCCACCAGCAGCATTACCGAAGAACAGCGTGAATCTTCGCCGGTGTTCAAAAATCTGGCGGTGGGCGTGGAGATGACCCAACAGGAACTGCTCAGCATTTTTGAAAAATATGGCATTCGCCGCATTGATCCGCTGGGGCAAAAATTCGATCACCAGCTGCATCAGGCGGTGGCGCAAACTGCATCAGCCGATGCAGAGACAGGCACGGTGGTACAAGTGCTGCAGGCAGGCTATGTGATTCACGATAGGTTGCTGCGCCCGGCAATGGTGGGTGTGGCCACGAGCGCGACACCCGGCGATGCGCTGGTCGATGAGAAAGCATAACGCATATGGCATGGCTTAAAAGCGATTTTCCCCTAGCGCGCGATGATGCACAGCGTGTGCTGCCGCTGATTATCACCTGCTTGGTGGCGTTTGTGGGGTTACTGCTTTCGCTGGCGCTTTCGTTATTTATTTCGCTGGGCCAGCAAACCCACGATGCCGAAGCTAGCTTACAAATTGAAATTCCGTATATGGAAAAAAACGCGGAAAAAACCATCCGCGATGTTGTGGCGTTTCTGAAAAGCAGCGATGGTATTGTGAATTTAGAAGTGATTTCGCCGCATGCGATGGAAGCACTGTTGGCGCCGTGGCTTGGCAGTGGCATTTCGCTTGAAGATATGCAGCTTCCCACCATGCTGGATGTGACCACGCAAATGCGCGGCGATACCCCGGCAGTAAACCGCGGCGCACTGCAATCGAAGCTGCAGCGTTTGGCGGTGGGTGCAACGGTGGAAGATCGCGGGCCGTGGATGAAACATTTGGCGCGCGGCAGCGCGGTGCTGCAATGGCTGCTGATGGCGGTGGCGTGCATGGTGCTTACCTGCATTGCGGCACTGATTGCGCTGGTGGCACGCACCAGCTTGAAGCTGCATTTTCAAACCGTAAGCTTGCTGCATATGTTTGGCGCAACCGATGAATATATTGTGCGGCAGTTTCAGCAACATCATGGGTGGCTGGTGCTGAAGAATGCGGCACTTGGCACAGCGATAGCCGCTAGTGTCTATGTGTTTGCCGGGCTTGCCACGAATGCATCTTCGAGCCCCATTATGCCGCATATCGCGCTGAGCGCTACGCATGTTGGATTGCTTTTATTATTGCCATTGCTCACCGCTTATGTGGCGCGTATGGCCGCACGCCACACGGTGCAGGGTATGCTGCACACGATGCACTGATGCTGTTGCTGCTTGACCGCGACGGCGTCATTAACCGCGACAACGATGTCGGGATTTTTTCGGTTGCGGAATTCACCCTCATGCCGCGTGCGGCAGAAGCCATTGCATTACTTTGTTCGCGTGGCGTTCAACTTGCTATCTGCACCAATCAATCGGGTGTTGGGCGCGGGGTGATGACACAAGCAACGCTCGATGCGATTCACGCGCATATGCAACGTGAATTGGCAAAGGCCGGTGGGCGCATTGATCGGATTTATTATGCGCCCGATGCACCAGAAAATGCTAGCGATCGCCGCAAGCCCGGTGCCGGTATGTTGCGCGAAGCGCTCGCCGATTTTTCTGCGGATGCGGCAGTTACACCGTTTGTTGGCGATATGGCGCGCGATATGGAAGCCGCACTTGCGGCGGGTTGCCCGCGCATTCTGGTAAAAACCGGCAAGGGCGCTCGTACGCTCGAAAAAGGGTTGGATGCACGGTTGCATCCGGTTGCGGTATGCGAAGATATATACGACGCTGCCGAATATTATCTGCAACATTATGCTGGCGGCGGCGCATAAACCCGCTAGCATAGCCGGATGAGAATCCTGCTTTCCATGCTGTGGTGCTGCGCAACGCTTTGGGCGGTAGCGCTGTGCCTGTTTATCCAGTCCATTCCTGCTGGCAGCGCTTCGTCTGCCACCCACACCGATGCCATTATTGTGCTGACAGGCGGCAGCCTGCGCGTGCCGTATGGTATAAAATTACTGGAAGAGGGCAAGGCCGATGCCTTGCTGATTAGCGGAGTTGGCAAAGATGTCAGCCTGCAGGAATTGCTGAAAGAACAGCTTGATGATGCAACGCGTGCGGCATTGCTTGCGCGTGAAGCCGCTATCAAGCTGGATTACCGCGCCGATAACACGCGAAACAATGCACGCGAAACAGCACGGTTTATTCGTAAGCATGATTTTGATTCGGTGCGGTTGGTAACGGCGAATTACCATATGCAACGCAGCTTGCTGGAGTTGCAGCACGCACTGCCCGGCGTAAACATTATTGCTGATGCGGTATATCCCGAAGCATTCCGCCGCAATCTCTGGTGGCGCGATGCGACCACGCGCAGGTTGGTGCTTTCAGAATTTCATAAAACCTATCTGGCGCGGTTGCGCTATGCGTTCAAGGTGGAATCTCTATGATAATTTGGCTGCGCACAGGATTGTTTTTTGCAAGCTGGGTGGTATTTACACTGGTTTCAGGCGTGGTGTGTTTGCCCATGCTGCTTTCGCGTTGCAGCTGCTGGGCATATTGTGATGCATGGGTCAATACCACCTTGTGGTTATTGCGTGTGTGCTGCGGTGTTCGTGCGAATATAAGCGGCGACATTCCGATTGTGCCGTGCATTGTCGCAAGCAATCATCAATCGGCGATGGATACCATGCTGCTATGGCAAGCCCTGCGCCACCCTATTTTTATGTTGAAGCGCGAGCTGTTTTATATCCCAATATATGGCTGGTATGTTTGGCGTTCAGGGCATATTGCGGTAAAGCGTAATGCGCGCATCAAGCCGCTGGAACAGATGATTGCCACTGCAACATCGGCGCTTGCCGATGGCAGGGCACTGGTGATTTTCCCCGAAGGTACACGCGTTCCGCCAGGCGAATCGCGCCCCTACCGCAACGGGGCGGCAACCATGAGCCATGCGCTGCAGGTGTCGGTGGTGCCGGTAGCGCTGAACACGGGTTATTTCTGGCCCAAAAAACCGCTGAAGAAATTTCCGGGCGTGGCGCAGTTGCAATTTTTAGCACCGATGGCACCGTGCCAAAATGAACCCAAAGATCAGTGGACAGCACGATTGAAAGCCGCAATCACCAGCGCCGAGTTGGGCCGGCGTTGGCGCTGCATTTTACCATCCTGCAGCTGATAAATCGGGAAATCAAATGCGCCCATAATGGTTTCGTCGTGGGTGGCAAACACAATGGTGGTGCCAATTTTATTGAGCGACGTGAACAGATACATAAGCCGCAATGCCAGCGCGTGATCGAGATTGCCGGTAGGCTCATCGGCGAGAATCAACAAGGGCTTGCTGATGACTGCGCGGGCAATAGCCACACGCTGTTTTTGCCCACCCGACAGCATGGAAGGTTTAGCATCGGCGTGATCATGCAAGCCAATCCAGCCAAGTAATTCTTGTACTTTCGCTTGAATCACATCGGGCGACTCACCGCTGATTTTTAACGGCAACCCTACATTTTCTGCCACGCTCATATGTGGCAATAATTCAAAATCCTGAAACACCGTGCCAATTTTACGGCGCAGGAAGGGTAGTTCTTCACGCGAGAGCTCGGTAATATCTTCGCCGAATAAATGCACGCTGCCGCCCGTAGGTTTCTGGGTGAGCGCCAGAAGTGAAAGCAAAGTCGATTTCCCTGCACCCGAAGCGCCCGAGATAAAGGTAAACGAGCCGGGTTCAAGATGCAGGTTCACATGGTCCAGCACCGGCTTCCCTGCAACATATTCCAGACATACATTCTGACAACGAATCATAGAACCCACAGATGCAACAGATTTACTGGCTTCGCAATACGAAATCGCATAAAACTGGGGCATGATTCTACAGTGTCCACAATGTAGCACACGGTTTTTGGTGGCCGATCACCTGATTCCGCCCGAAGGGCGCACCGTGAAATGCGGGGCATGCAAGCATGATTGGCATGTTTCGCCCGAAGATAACGCTAACGCTGCCCCACAAACCGTGGATAGCGCTAATTTTGCCGCCGCCGTGGAACAGGAAATGGCATCCCCATCACCCGAAGCAGAAATTGGTGAACCGCAGCCGCCTGCGCCGCCGCCACAATTACCTGCGGTGCAGTCCAAAAAGCTGCCCCCCCACATTCTCAAAATTGCCGCAGGTGTGTTGCTGGTGGTATGGTTGAGTAGTGCGCTTTATGCGAATTTCTACCGCTGGCAGCATTGGCCGGTGCTTTCCTCCATCTACGGTGTGCTGGGGGTGGTGCCTACCGATGGGTTACGCTTTGAAAATGTGCAGCTAACTCCTGAAAAACAGGGCCAGCGCACGCGTTATCTGCTTACCGGCGCGGTGGTCAACGAAGGCACCGAAAGTCGGACGATTCCGCTGGTGCATGTGGTATTGCTGCGCAAAGATGGAAGCGAAGTTTGGTCGCGCGAATACGAAGTGAATAAAACCGTGAAGGCGGGGGGTGAATATCCGTTCCGTATTAGTAACGTTGAAACCAGTTTTGCGAATCAGGTAGATCGTATCATTGTAGATTTGGGCAATTCCATGCAACTCACTTTTAGGTAACTTATGGCTGAGCGTCGTTCCATTCCCATTTTATATACCGCGCAGGAAATTAAAGAGCGCGTTGAAGCGATGGCTGCCGAAATTGCTGCCGCGTTACCACCCGATTTTCTGATCGTTTCGCTGTTGCGCGGATCGTTCATGTTTACTGCCGATTTGGTGCGCGAACTGTGTGCGGTTGGGGTGCACCCGCAAATCGATTTCATGACACTTTCAAGCTACGGCAGCAGCAGCCAAAGCAGTGGCGAAGTGCAAATTGGCCGCGACCTTACCGAAGAAGTGAAGGGGCGCACTGTGCTGATTGTCGATGATATTTTGGAAACCGGCCGCACGCTGAATTACGCGGTAGAGCTGTTAAAAGCGCGCGGTGCAGAAACACTGAAAATTGCCATGCTGCTCGAAAAATCCGGCAAACTGGAAGTGGAAGCCAAAGCCGATTTTGTGGGCTTCTCGATTCCCGATAAGTTTGTGGTGGGTTACGGCCTTGATTATGCCAACCATTACCGCGAATTGCCGTTTATTGGCTATCTTGACGTGCATTGATTATCTTCATTTCAAGCTCCTTCCACCGTCTACGACGTTGTCTGTTCACACATGCTTCGCTGGATGGTCGTCCTGAGCAAAGCGAAGGATCTCAGATTCTTCGGCTAAGCCTCAGAATGACACGTTATTCATAATGACACGGCAAAACACTACGCCTGCCACTCGGCAAGGGTGTCGCGCGCCAGCAAATCATCGTAGCTTGGGCGTTTGCGCACCACAGCAAATTTTTCGCCTTTCACCAGCACTTCCGGAATCAGCAGTCGGCTGTTATAGGTGTTCGCCATCGAAGCGCCATATGCGCCTGCGGTGCGGAAGGCGATTAAGTCACCCGCTTTGGGTGCATTCAGCGGAAAATGCTGCGCAAAAATATCGCTCGATTCGCAGACAGGGCCTACAATATCGGCCATTACGGTGGCACCTGCATGCTGCATTACCGGAATCACATGGTGGTGAGCATCATAAAGTGCGGGGCGCATTAAATCGTTCATGCCTGCATCGATAATCACATAGGTGCGCGCAGATTCTTTCACATATAGAATCTGGCTGACAAGAATCCCCGCATTGCCCGCAATCAGCCTGCCGGGTTCGATAATAATCTGTGCATCGATGCCGCGCCATATTTCGCTCACAAGCGCACCATAATCGGCAGGTGGTGGCGGGATATCGCCGTCGCGGTAAGGAACCCCCAAGCCGCCGCCAATATCAACCGTGCTAATCGTATGCCCCTCAGCACGCAGTGCCAGCACCAGTTCGCGCGCGCGCATGTATGCAGCACGAAATGGCGCAAGCGAGGTAAGCTGCGAACCGATATGCATGGAAATCCCCTGAATGCGAATGCCGGGAAGTTGTGCGGCAGTGCGGTAGAGTTCTGGTGCAATATCAATATCGACACCGAATTTATTTTCTTTTTTACCTGTTGATATTTTGGCGTGCGTTTCGGCATCGACATCGGGGTTAATGCGAATGGCAATGGCAGCGGTAATACCCATACTTTGCGCCACCTCATTCAGCGCCAGCAATTCCGGTGCCGATTCGACATTGAACTGGAAAATACCCGCATCAAGCGCATAGCGCATTTCTTCGCGGGTTTTACCGACGCCGGAAAAAATGATTTTCTCGCGCGGCATATGTGCGCTGAGCGCCAGGCGCGCTTCACCTTCTGAAACGACATCGCCGCCGCAGCCAGCTTCGGCAAGCGTGGCAAGCACTGCGCGGTTGGAATTGGCCTTCACCGCAAAACATATCATGGGGTTTACGGCGTGCAACGACTCGCGCAGCACCTGCACATGGTGTGTAAGTGTGGCGCTGCTATAGCAGTAAAATGGCGTGCCAACCGCCTTAGCAATGTGCTGAATGGGAACATTTTCAGCGTGCAGCTGCTGCTGGGTATAAGTAAAATGATCCATTAGGTTTGCGGGGTAACGGTTGCAGAAGGTTGTTGCTGTTGCTCGCGCTTGAACTCTTCGCGCTCGCGGTATTTTTTGCGGATTTTTTCTTCATGCGCGGGGATATCGGCAGGCGTAATCAATGGCCGCTTAATACCACACCCGGCGAGCAAAAATGCTGCGCCGCATATAAACAAAATGCTGCGCATCATAGCCACCGTTTTTTAGCTTCTGCAAGGGCACGTTTTACCTGCACAGGGGCGGTGCCACCCTGCGAATTGCGGCGTGCAACGCAGGTATCGAGTGTAATCGCCGCAAACACGTCGCGGGTGATTTTCGGGCAGATTTTTTGCATCGCTTTTAGCGGCACTTCTTCAAGCGTAATGCCACTGGTTTCTGCCAGCTTCACAATTTTACCGGTAAGGTGGTGGGCATCGCGGAAGGCAATACCGCATGCAGTAACCAGATAATCCGCCAGATCGGTGGCATTCAGATAGCCAAGTGCGGCGGCCTTACGCATGGCATCGGGCTTGGCCTGCATACCTTCGACCATGCCGCGCATGGCGCTTAAGGATAGCGTAAGCTCATCGGCCGCAAAAAAGAATGGGCGTTTATCTTCCTGCATGTCTTTATTGTAGGCCAGCGGCAGGCCTTTCATGGTAATCAGCAGCGATTGAAATTGTGCAGCAATCGCACCGCATTTGCCGCGCACCAGCTCGGCGGCATCGGGGTTGCGTTTTTGCGGCATGATGGATGATCCTGAGGTAAAGGTTTCAGGCAGCGCAACAAACCCAATCAGCGGGCTTACCCAGAAAATAATTTCCTCGCTTAAGCGCGAAAGATGCATGGCGGTAATGGCGAAGGCGCTGAGCAGTTCCAGCACATAATCCCGATCAGATACGGCGTCGAGCGAGTTGCGCATGGGCTCATCGAAGCCGAGTGTTTCTGAGGTCATGGCGCGGTTGATGGGGTAGGGTGTGCCAGCCAGTGCGGCAGCGCCAAGCGGGCATTCATTCATGCGGATATGGGCATCTTCTAACCGTGTGCGATCGCGCCCGAACATTTCGACATACGCCAGCAAATGATGCGCGAAGCTAATCGGCTGCGCCGGTTGCAGATGCGTAAAGCCGGGCATGAGGGTTTTGATGTTTTGTTCCGCCTGCGCAATCAGCGCCTGCTGCAGAAGCTGCAAACTGTTATCCAGTTCGGCGATGACGCGGCGTGCATATAACCGCAAATCGGTGGCCACCTGATCGTTGCGCGATCGTGCGGTATGCAGCCTGCCTGCGGCTTCACCAATCAGGGTGCGCAGGCGCGCTTCGATATTCATGTGAATATCTTCGAGTTCAGCAGTAAATTGCAATGTGCCTTCGGCGATCTCATCGGCAATCTGGCTAAGCCCTTTTACGATGGCGCGGCCATCTTTTTGCGTGATAATGCCGCATGCCACTAGCATTTCGGCATGGGCCAGCGAAGCAGCGATATCTTCGCGCCACAGGCGAGCATCTACCGCGATGGAAGGATTGATTGCTGCAAAGGCCTCGGCAGGGGAGGCGCTATAATGCCCACCCCACATGGGGTTAGCGCCGCCTTTTGCGGGTGGTTTCTGCTTGGTTTTTGCGCGTGCTTTCATTACGACTCTCACTATGGGAAAAACTATAGCGCAATTTATAATGTTCGCAATGCTTAGCTTATCGGCATTTGCTGGCGAGCTTTACACTTGGCAAAAGGCGAGCAGCGAGAAATTGGCGCCACGTGCCAGCTTTACGCTGGCTGGCGAGAAGGCCCCTGTAACCATAAAGCATTTTCGGGGTAAGGTGGTGGTGGTGAATTTTTGGGCGACATGGTGCGCGCCCTGCCTCGAGGAGCTGCCCACGCTTGCTGCCTTACAGAAAAACTATACGGCAAAAGATGTGGTGGTGCTGGCGATGTCGGTCGATGCGAAACCATTCGCGGTAGTGAAGCGGTTTTTGCAGAATAAACAGATTGCCGCACCGCGGCTTGCACACGATAACACGGGCGATTTTTACCAGCCACTGAGTGCTTCGGGTTTGCCGCTGACGTATGTGATCGACCGCAAGGGCAATGTGGCCTACCGCTTCGAAGGTGCCACCGATTGGACAGAAGACGAGCATTCAGAAATTATTGATGACGTGCTGGCGCGATAATTACAGCGCAAAGGATGCAATGATATAGGTGGGAACTGCCTTTGATTCCGTGCAGATACGGCTGGCTTCGGCAGCGCTAAGTGCGCCATGTTTTACCTTGAGCACGCCATCCGTAATGAGCACGCTATCGAGCCCACTGGCAAACGCACCCCTAATATCGGTGAGCGGGTTATCGCCGATACATAGCAGGTTGGCTTCCGGGTTAAACAACGTGCGCGCCACGCCATACACTTCTTTGTGCGGCTTGCCGATATAACGCACCACGCCTTCAATTTCTTCGTAGGCTTTGGCAAGTGTGCCTGCACAAAGCATCACGGTGCCATCTTGCTTCACCACTTCCATATCCGGGTTGATGCAAAGCAGCGGTAGCCCAGCTTCTTGCAGAATCTGCAGGGTGGGCATCACCTCTTCATGCGGTTGAAAATCAGCTTCGTAGCCGGTGTTGAGCACAAAATCGGCATCGAAGGCGTTTTCTACGCGGTGATATTCGCACACATCGGCAAGAATTTCTTCGTCTTTACTTGGCCCTAGATAATAATATTGCGGGCCATACGGCATGCTGGTGCGTAACATATCGTAGGCTACCTGACCCGAGGTGATGACACCACGGTAAAGCCCGGCATCGATACCCAGTTTTTCAAGCGTTGCAATTGCGGCCGATGCGCGCCGTGGTGCATTCGAAAGGAATACCACGGGCTTGCCTGCATCGCGCAGATAGTGCAGCACGCCGAGCGCACCTGGATACAGCGATGTGCCATCATGCACCACCCCCCAAAGGTCGATGATAAAACCATCGTAACGGCTAAGAATTTCTTTCAGCATCAGGCGGCCTGTGCCTTGCTTAATGCACCATCAATCAACGCGATGGTTTCGTGAGCGCCAAACAACGCAATAAAGCTACCCATACGCGGCCCCTGACTTTGGCCGAGCAACACTTCGTACATGGCCTGAAACCAGTTGCGCAGATTTTCTTTGCCGTAATACTGCACGCCAATATCGTAAATTTTAGTTTGAATAGTTTCGCTATCGCTGCCGCATTCCGGCGAGGCAAGATAGGCGCGCAGATCTGCAAGCGCACTGCGCTCGGTATCATTCGGCGCGCGGAAGTTTTTGGTGGGTTTTACAAAGTCGTGATAATATTTCACGGCGTAGCCAGCCAACGTGTCGAGCATAGGGCAGCTAGAAGGCGTGGCACTTGGTGCGTAGCGGCTGATGAAGCCCCACAACACGTTTTTATCTTCGGGGTTGCACGCCGAGGCCAAATTTAGCAGCAGCGAAAACGTCACTTCCTGAAGTTCCGGCGCTGGCGGGGTGCCCTGATGAATATGGTAGCAGGGGTTTTCGAGTTTTGCCGCCGCTTCTTCTTTGGCGTATTTCGCCAAATAAATCTGATATTCATCGACGGCTTTGGGGATTACATCGAAATGCAGTTTTTTGGCTTTGCGTGGTGATTGGAACATATACAGCGCCAGCGATTCCGCAGGGCCGTAGGTAAGCCATTCATCGATGGTTAGGCCGTTGCCTTTGGATTTCGAAATTTTCTGCCCCTGCGCGTCGAGGAATAATTCGAACATCATTTGTTGTGGCGGCACGCCCCCGGCGATTTTGCAAATCGCATCGTACAGTGTCGCAGAAACCAGATGGTCTTTGCCGTACATTTCATAATCTACGCCCAGCGCTGCCCAGCGCATGCCCATATCGGGCTTCCATTGCAGTTTGCAGTGACCGCCGGTTACCGGCACTTCCATTTCTGAACCATCTTCTTCGATGTAAGTAATGGTGCCTTTGGCCACATCGGTGTTCACTACTTTCGCCAGCAGCACTTTGCCCGAGATGGGTGAAATGGGCAGGAAGGGTGAATAGGTTTGCTGGCGCTCTTCGCCAAGCGTGGGCATCATCACTTCCATCACCTTATCGTAATGCGCAAGGATGGTGAGCAATGCGGTATCAAACTCACCGCTTTTATAGGTTTCGGTCGAGCTTTTGAATTCATAATCAAAGCCAAAATGATCAAGGAAGGCACGCAAACGCGCATTCATGTGGTGGCCAAAACTTGCATGGGTAGCAAATGGATCGGGCACGCTGGTAAGCGGTTTGCCCAGATTAGCGGCGATCATTTCGGCATTGGGCAGGTTATCGGGCACTTTGCGAAGCCCGTCCATATCATCGGAAAAGCATATCAGCTTGGTGGGGATATCCGATAGCTGGGTGAAAGCGTGGCGTACCATGGTAGTGCGGGCAACCTCGCCGAATGTGCCAATATGCGGCAGGCCGGAAGGGCCATAGCCGGTTTCAAACAGCACATAGCCCTTAGGGTTCGGGCTGGTTTTCAGGCGGGTAAGCAAGGCCTGCGCCTCGGCAAAGGGCCATGCTTTGGCAGATGCTGCAAATGGGTTCATACCGTGGCTGTAGCGCGGGTCTGTGCGTGCGTAAAGGAAAAAACTTGCGCCCGTGCCACGCATCCCTTACAACCCGATTCTCTAAAAAACCTGATCAATAAAAAAAATCCGGCAACATGATGCGTTTTTCACGCTTAGCATGGCTATTTGTAAGTGCTACATTCACTGTTCCGCAGCTTGGCGCGGCGCAAACCCCTGTGGTGTTTCTGCAATTTGGCTCGTATGAATCGAAGGCGGAAGCCAACGCCAAGCTAAAAGAGCTTTCCACCAAGCATGCCGGAATTTTGGGCACCATGCCACTGGCGGTACGCGAAGTGGCTATCAGCGAAGATTTAAACGTTTACCGCACGCAGGCCGGGCCATTGCCCAACCGCAGCGCCGCACAATCGGTGTGTGCACAGCTCGCCAGCAACGGCGATGAATGTTATATTGTGGAAACGGCGATTAGCAGCGTGCTGCCAAAAGCAACCCCTACACCAGCAACGGCTGCATCTAAGTCACCGGTTACACCGATTGCGGAAAAGCCACCTGCGGAAGCGCCAGCACCCTTTAAACATGCGGCTTCCGATACAGAGGGCTCATCTGCTAGCGAAAAAATCAAAGAACCAGCCGAGAAGCCGGTTGCCGAAGCAACGCCGCCTGCAGCGCCTATTAATATGGAGCGCGATGCCGAAAATATGCAAACACTCGCGCAGGTGACAAGCCCAGCGCCTACTGCCCGCAGTGCCGCCGAAGCCGCGGAACAAACTTTGCCAGAGCCTCAAGTTCCGGCCAATACAACACAAGAAACGGTAGCCGCACCGATGAGCAACGCGATGGATAGCGCGTTAGATCAGGCAGCTGCGCAAGCGCCTACGGTATCCGAAGAAACCGGCAAGGCCAAACTTACTGAAGCAAAACCCAAACGCTCGTTCTGGGATTCGATTAATCCCTTCAGCAGCGA
>JBILFK010000080.1:0-7014 GCA_044351685.1 Rickettsiales bacterium
GCTTCACACTAGAGGCCGGATTTGCAACCGTGCCAAGCTGGCGCCACGATATTACCATTCCTGAAGATCTGGCGGAAGAAGTGCTGCGTATTGTTGGCTACGATAGCATTCCCATGGTATCACTGCCGAAATCGCCTGCACTTGATAAACCTGCCTTCACTCAAGCACAAACCATGCGCCATCTCAGCCGCCGCCTATGTGCTGCGCGGGGGTTCGATGAAGTGGTGAGCTTTGGCTTTGTTTCGCCCAAAGAAGCCGAAGCATTCGGCGGCCAAAAATCTGAGCTCACGTTACAAAATCCTATTAGCACCGAACTTTCCATTATGCGCCCTAGCTTGCTGCCGCATTTACTTTCGGCTGCGCTGCGCAATCTTAGCCGTGGCATTTCGCAGCAAGCCTTGTTCGAGCTTGGCACCACATTTCACGCGGTGGGCGATGAACGCACGAGCATCACCGGCATTCGCCTCGGCACACACGCACCACTGCATTGGCAGGGCAATGCGCCAACCGATATTTTCCATATCAAGTCAGATATGGCTTCTATTTTGGCGTTGCACCGCCTTGAAATAGCCAACCTTACCATCACCCGCGATGTACCCGGCCACTATCACCCAGGGCGTTCTGGCCGCGTGTCGCTTGGGCCTAAAAATATCATTGGCTATTTTGGCGAACTGCACCCACACACGCTGCGCACGCTTGGCCTTGAAGTGCCGGTAATGGCATTTGAAATCACCCTCGATAACGTGCCGCTACCCAAACAGGCAAAGCGTACGGCGCTGAGTGTTTCGGATTTCCAGGCTGTCGCGCGTGATTTTGCCTTTGTGGTGCCAGAAGCGTTGCCATCGGCAGAATTGGTGGCAGCTATCAGCAAAGCTGAAAAAACACTCATTCGTCACATCACTATTTTTGATGTGTATCAGGGCAAAGGCGTTGCCGAAGGCAGCAAATCGCTTGCCCTAAGCGTAACGCTGCAAGCCGATGATCGCACGCTTACCGACGGCGAAATTGAAACCACTTCCAAAGCGATTATTGCTGCTGCCGAAAAAATCGGCGCAACCCTGCGCTAGCTGTTGATTTTGCTGCGGCCGAGCACATGCATGCTCGCTGCGGCTTCGCCTTGCTCCTCGTCCACGCTAAGCTCGCCTTCGGCTCACTAAGCTTAGGTTGGTCCTCGCCTTCGCGCCGCTTCGCGGGCTCATGGCTGACTCGATTTTACTAAATCTCGAATAACGAAATATTCTGTAAGGCGATCGCAGGGCGCAATTGAACATGTTTTTTACGTCAGTAAAAAAACGAAACCCCGAGACCGTCTGGTCGTCGGGGTTTCTGGTTAAGGGGAGCATGTATGTTCCCCGGTTGACCGAGCAGCGCGCGTTATACGCGTGCGTTACGCTCGGATTCTATGCCACATCGCCTTGCTGGCGATTTCCATAAAGACGACGGATGCGTTCCATCTCTTCCTTGAGCAATAATTTCTGTTTTTTCCATGTTTGAATTGCTGAGAAATCGGGAAGCGGCCTAAGCGCTTCGTGCGTAATCAGCCCTTCGAGTTTGGTGTGTCTATCCTGAAGTGTTACTAAATGGGTTTCTACCGACATATCCCTTCCTTCTTTATGATGTGCTAGGTTAGTGCAATCTTGCGGAGTCTTACGGGGGGTCTTCTGGTATGCTATGTTTGCGCATACCTCTCACATAATAAAAACCTGTCTTCATATGGCAACAAAAATTGCAGTCAAGGCATAAAATAAACTTTTGTGTTTTTCTTGACGTTTTTGCAAAACAGCGGCCAGCAAGCCACATCATAGGGCGTTCAGAATTTGTTGTTTTTCTAAAATCAGGGCGATTGCAGCGCGAATCTGTGGATAAGTAAACGGCTATTCGCCTTCGTCGAACTTGCGTTTGGCGATATCGATGATGGCGTTCATGGCTTCTTCGGCCTGCGTGCCATCCGCTTCCATTTCCAGGGAAACGCCTTTTTCCGCAGCCAGCATTAGCAAGCCAAGCACCGAATTCGCCATTACCTGCACATTTTCGGTGGCGCCATTCTGCCGAATAAGCCGTAGCACTTTAATATTCGTTTCCGGATACTGCCCGGCGATTTTAACAAACTTGGCCGCCGCACGCGCATGCAGGCCTTTTTTATTTTCGATAGCGATCGTAGCGTGCACAGGCATCAGGCAGATTTTTTAAGTAGGTTGCTGGCAATATTAATGTATTTGCGGCCAGCTTCTTGTGCGGTGAGTGCCGCTTCCATCAGCGGCATGGTGGCACGCACACTTAAAAGCTTTACCAGCATTGGCACATTGATTCCCGCAATCACTTCTACTTTTCCGGGCGACATTACTGAAATCGCGAGGTTCGAAGGCGTACCGCCAAACATATCGGTGAGAATGACGGCGCCTTTATCGGTTTGCACCTGATCGACTGCTTGCATAATGGTGGCGCGGCACTGTTCCATATCGTCTTCTGGGCCAATACACACGGGCAGCAAAAGCTGCTGCTTACCAACCACATGTTCCGCCACCGCGATAAGCTCGCGCGCAAGGTTGCCATGGGTTACGATTACAATGCCAATCATGGATTTTTTTTAGGCTAGTTCCGGCGCTACAGCAATGTTTTTTGTGATTTAGGCGGCTTGCGGAGCCCAATCTTCTGGCAATACGCGCCCGCTTGCATCAGCTTGCTTGAAAAAGGCTTCAACCACCGTTTGTGCCACCTGCGCATTACTAAGGCAGATAAGCGGCACCGCTACGCCAAGCACGGTTATTTTGTCGCGCTGCCCCTGCAATGGCACTGTGGAAATCACGGTGGTAAGGGGAATGTTATGCGCCGCTTCCAATTTCAACAGCCCATGCTCGCGCACGGCAAGGACACCTTCGATGGTTTCCACGGGCGATGTATAAATAACGCCATCACGCAGTTCTAGCATCACCTGATCATCAGCTACCAATCGCGCACCACCCAGATGAATGGCTTCCGCTGCTAAACGCGATTTGCCAGAACCGGCGGGGCCAATAAACAAGGTGGCACGATCGTGGTGCGCCACGCACGTGCCATGCACCCGCCACTGGTTTTCGCTTAACTGGTGATAGCTGATTATTCCTGCGTCAACAGATTCCATATTTCCTGCCGTGTTGTTGCGTTACGTAAATGCGAAGAAAAATCGTTATCGCGCATTAGGCGCGCCACTTCTGCGAGGGAACGGAGGTGTAACCCATCCGCCTGTTTGGGTGCAAGCAAAATAAATAGCATATCAATTTCTTCGTTTTGCTCGGTAATAATGGGGGTGCGAAGCCGAATAAAAAACGCGAGTACCCGCGATAATCCCTCAACCCGGGCATGCGGAACCGCAACCCGATTGCTGATTAATGTGCCCTGAGCGTGCCTGGCCATCAGCGCTTCCGCAATCACCCCACTGCGTGCACCCGTTATCTCGGAGGCAAACGCACTCACATGTTCGAACACGTGGGGCATCGATTTCAGCTGCAAATCGAGCAGCACCGAATCCGGCTGAAATATATCACGCAGATGCATGGCAGAGTTAGCGAGGCGTTAGGCCGCAACGCCTTCAGGGTCAACCCACGAAATATTGCCATCCACGCGGCGGTAAACCACATTTAAGCGGCCATGCGAGGAGTTGAAAAACATCAGCGCCGGCAAATCGGCTAAATCCATTTTCATCACCGCTTCGCGTACCGAAAGGCGTTCAATCGCGGTGGGCTTTTCAGCAATCACTGCCGGTGCGCCCTCTTCCTCGAGTTCTTCGTGTTGTTCGGTTTGCAGCACATATTTTTTAGCCACATAAAGCGCGGCTTTATCAGGCTTTGAAGCGTGGTGATCTTTCAGGCGGCGCTTGTAGCGGCGCAACTGTTTTTCGATGCGCGTTGCGGCTTCATCGAATGCGGCATAGACATCTTGGGCAATCCCCTGGCTTTTCACTACCAAGCCAGAATGCGTGCCGGTGTTACCGTGAATATCCACACGGAACTGGCCCGCTTCTTTTGCTACCACCACTTCCACATGATTCACGCGATCAATGTATTTGTGTATGTTTTCCTGCAGGCGCTTATCAGCATGCGTGCGAAAAGCCTCGCCCAAATCTACGTGGCGGCCAGAAATATTTAATTGCATGAATTCCTCGTCGAGTGATTTTTGTTGTTATGCAGAACATGAGAACCATGCCCTGTTTAAGCATAATAGCAAAACCAAAGCGAAAATCCAGCACAACTGGTGCTAAAAATTGGGAAGCTTCACCCCAAGCGCCCGCGATAGGCGTTCGCCTTCGCCGTAATAGGCAACACGGCGAATAAAGCGTGGCATAATCCCTGTCCATTTAAACTCGCCAATTAACTTACCTTCGGGCGTTTCGCCTTTTGTTTGATAAATAAACAGATCTTGCATGGAAATCACTTCGCCTTCGGTGCCCACCACTTCAGAAACATAAGTAACACGACGCTTGCCATCGCGCATACGGCTTACTTGCACAATCAGATGCACTGCGGAAGCGATCTGGCTGCGCGTAGCCTGCGTGGGTAAATTTAAATTGGCCATGGTAACCATGTTCTCAAGCCGCGCCAATGCATCGCGTGGGTGGTTGGCGTGCACGGTGGTAAGCGAGCCTTCGTGGCCGGTATTCATGGCCTGCATCATATCAAAGGCTTCGGGGCCACGGCACTCGCCGACAATAATGCGATCTGGGCGCATACGCAGTGCATTGCGCACCAAATCACGAATATTAACTGAATCTTCTACACTGATATGCACGCCATTATGCGGGCGTGTTTCCAGGCGCACCACATGCGGCTGTTGCAGGCGCAATTCGGCGGCATCTTCAATGGTAATTACGCGCTCGTCTTCATCGATATGCTGAGAAATGGCATTTAAAAGCGTGGTTTTACCGGAACCTGTGCCGCCCGAAATAATCACGTTCAGTCGGCATTTTCCGGCTACCTTTAAAAATTCCGCCAGTTGTGGCGAAACATTTTCCTGCTCTGCCATCGCATCGAGCGTGATGGAGTGTGTCGCAAATTTGCGGATGGAAATTGCCGTGCCATCAATCGCCAGCGGCGGTGAAATAATATTCACTCGGCTGCCATCGGCAAGCCTTGCATCAAGCAACGGCCTACGCTTATTGATATATCGATTGCTTTGCGCAGCAATAGCTTCGGCTAAGGTAAACACTTCCGTTTCGCTGGGTAGCGCAATATTCACGCGCTCGAGTTTTCCGTGGCGTTCGACATAAATATTTTTCGCGCCATTGATTAAGATATCGTTGATCGTTGGATCGGCAAGCAGCGCGGTAATTTCACCATGCTGTTGCAGCGCGTTCACCAGCGCGGTTTCGAGTGCTTTTTCTGTTACAGTCTTTTCTGGTTCCGAACCGTTTTCGCGCTGCACTTGCGCAAGCAACGCAACCAGCGACGATTCTAAATCCCGAATGCGCTGCGACGTTTCAGTGTTTTCAGATTCCGACATGGGCTACTCCAGTGGTTTGCCTAGTTTCATGCGCCTTCTCACGACCGAAGAGGGAATATGCATCGCTTCGCGGTATTTGGTAACCGTGCGGCGCGCCACATCAATGTTGCGTCCCTTTAGGCGTGTAACAATCGCATCATCGGAAAGCACATCATCGACCGTTTCGTTATCGATGAGTTCTTTGATGTAATATTGTACGGTTTTACTGGAAAAATCATTATCACCCACCGAGCCGGAAATCGAAGAAGTGAAAAAATATTTCATTTCCAGTGTGCCGCGCGGCGTTGCCATAAATTTATTGGTGGTAACACGGCTGATGGTCGATTCATGCATGCCAACCGCTTCAGAAATATCTTTCAGCACCAGCGGCTTCAGGAAGCGTATGCCGTGCATCAGAAACATATCCTGCTGCTTTACAATTTCTTCTGCCACCTTCAAAATGGTGTTGGCGCGCTGATCAAGCGCTTTTATCAGCCAATTGGCATTGGCCAGCTGGTCGGCCAGATATTTTTTGGCTTCTTTATCGCCTTTGCCACCCACTTCGGTGGCGTAATGGCGGTTTACCAGCACGCGTGGCAAGGCTTCGCTGTTTAATTCCACCATCCATGCGCCAGCTTTACCACGCCGCACCAGCACATCAGGGATGACTGGTGGTGATTCATCGCGAATAAAACCGCTGGCAGGCTTAGGGTTGCAGCGGCGAATATCGGCGAGCATTTGGTCAAAATCTTCCTGATCGACACCGCATTTTTTGCGTAACCCCTGAATATCGCCTTTACCCAGCAGCTCTAGGTGTTCAAGCATCACCTCCATCACCGGATCCATGCGGTTCATTTCGGTAAGCTGTATCGCCAAGCATTCGCTTAAATTGCGCGCAAAAATACCCGGAGGGTCCAGCCGCTGAAGCTGTTTGATGGTGTGAGAAATCAGCTCTTCGCCGGCGCCTAAATTTTCTTCGAGTGCCTGCATATCTTCGCGCAGATAGCCCGCATCATCGAGCATATCCACCAGCGATACCGCCAGCAACTGCCGCACCGGATCGGTAATATCGACCGCGATCTGCTCAAGCAAATGATCACGCAAGTTACGTTCACTGCTTAGGGTATCTTCGAGGCTACGGCCCTCTTCATCGGAATCAAAATTGCGGCTTGCGCCTTCATGCACCGATGCCGTGTAGCTGGCTTCGCCAAAAGCGGGCTCATCCCATTCCCGGTCATCTGAAGTTTCTTGTGAATAGGTGCTGCTTTCAGCAACCGCAAAAGCATCTTGCGTATCGCCAAAATTATCGCCTGTATCTTCTGATTCACCTGACGGTTCTTTTGATTCAACGGGTGCGGCTTCTTCTGCGGGCACGCCATCATTTTCTTCGCGCTGGAGCAGCGGGTTTTTTTCGAGCTCGGCATCAATGAATTCCTGCAATTCAACCGCCGAAAGCTGCAATAGCTTAATGGATTGCTGAAGCTGCTGAGTCATCACCAGCTGCTGCGATTGCCTGAATTCCTGTTTTAAACCCACCATATTATAAACTGAACTTCTCGC
>JBILFK010000081.1:0-6998 GCA_044351685.1 Rickettsiales bacterium
TCGAGCCAGTTTGGCCCATGAGCACGCCTTTTTTGGCGCGTAATTTGGCGCGCTTGATATCGACTTCGCTGGCCCATTTGGCATCGCCGTGGATTTTTTCCTTCTTTTTGAAGGGACGGAAATCCATGATCGGTGCGCGCATCATGTAGAGCGTGAACAGCGCAAAAATCAGCGCTCCAATTGGCGGGCCGTAAAACTTACTATCGAAGGCGGTGTTGAAATAATACTGCCGGTATTGTGGGAAGTTTTTATAGTAGCTGGCGCGCTTATGAATGGCGTAAAAGCTTTCGATAATAAATTGTGGCCGAATCGCCATTTTGGCGTAGGCATTCAGGCTAGGTGCCGGTTGCCGCTGTATGGTAAGCAAATAACGGTGGCCTAAGGCAAAGCCGGTAGAAATACCGGCGTAAAGCGGAACGCCGAGCGTGAGCATAACAATCAGCACCAGTACCAGCTTGTTGGAAATAGTTTCGCCGATATTGCTGTTGGGATCCGCCATCGCCTAGTGACCCGGCTTGAAATAAATCTCGGAAATGTAGCGGCGGCCTTTTTCGCCACGCTTAAGCTGGATGACAACCTCGATCACCATTTCGACATATTCTTTGATCTGGTCGCGGGTGATACCTAAATCGGCCTGCATAATCATGAGAATTAATTGCTCCATCGCCAAGCGCGGCGAATCGGCGTGCAGTGTGGCGATTGAACCCGGGTGGCCAGTATTGACCGCGCGCAGATAGCTGAACGCTTCGGCACCACGTAACTCGCCGACAATAATACGATCCGGGCGCAAACGCAGGCATGCTTCCACTAATTCCTGAGTGGTCACTTTGGCTTTGCCTTGCCCACCCTTCGAGCCCAGCAGATGCACGCGGTTGGGAATATGTTCAATTTGCACTTCGCGGGCATCTTCGACGGTGATGATACGCTCGGTTTCCGGAATGCTTTTCAGTGCCGCATTCATGAAGGTGGTTTTCCCGGTTGAGGTGCCACCCGAAATAATAATATTTTTTTTGCCGCGCACCGCTTCGATGATGAATTGTTTCACATCGCCTTTGGTGTAAAGCTCCATCAGACGCTCGTTGAGCGGATTACGGTTATCGCCCGCAGTTTTGGTATTGGCGAATGCGCCCATTTTTTCATAATCATCGAGCGTCAGCTGAATAGTGGATTGCTTACGAATCGACATGGCGACATTTTTGCCCTCACACGCAGGCGGAAACACCACCTGAATACGGTAGCCATCAGGCAACGTGGCAGAAAGCAGGGGCCTTTCTTCGCTGATAGATTGCGAAGTGGATTGCGCAATCAGCAGTGCTAGGCCGCGCAAATGATCGAGCGTAAATTCGGGAATGGATTCGTAGCGCATATCACCGCGCACCTCGACCCATGCTTCGCCCGGGCGGTTGATGGAAATTTCTTGAATGCCTTCTTCGGCAAACAGCGCCTGCAGTGGTGCAAGATAGGTATTCAGTGCAGCAATACTCATGCGATTTCCTTTGTAGCAGACCTAGCACGCTTTGCGGCTGCGAGCAAGGCGCGGCAATTTATGCAACAGAATTAGTTAATTATTCTCGTGCCTGCAACATCCGAAGGGAAAATCAGGTCACGCGTGAGAATAATATTCACCGGTGTTCCCTGATCGACCAGAATGGTGGGCTTCACGCTGACAAATTGTGAAATAAATTGTTCGGTGACCGAGCCAAGGCGATTGAGCGCGTTGATGGTGGCAGTAGATGCGGCATCGCCCGATTGGGTGGTGCCAGTGACCGAGGTGGTGACCGAACTGCCCGAACTTGAATCGCTGTTGGGGTTAATTTCATCGGCACCGATGGCAAAGGCAATGGATACGACGCTTGCCAGAACCGCACGCGAGAAAATATCCTGGAACTTGGTATCGACTTGACCGGCAAGGCCGCTTTGGCCAATGGCATCCACCCCAGGTGAACCTACCTGAATATCGATGCCATCTGGGCGAATAACACGTTGCCACACCACAAACACCCGCGATTGCCCGGCAGTAACGCTGGTGGAATAGGTGCCAATAAGGCGCGAGCCTTTCGGAATAAGTGCAGTGTTGCCCGCTTCGCCATACACATCGCGTGATACAATGGCGCGGATCGTGGCGGGCAAATCGGTATTGATGGCGGTTTCGAGTGTGGCTTGAATTAACCGCCCTTGCGCGATCACCTGCTTGAGATTGCCAATACGCGTGGCAAAACTGCGCTCGACCTTGCTATTGGCGGCCGCATCGGCGAAGGCGCGATTAGGGTCGCCATCAATGGCCCCGCTACCACCTTCTTCAGCATCTTCACCGCCAAGTGCGCCGTCGCTATTCTCGACAATCATCATATCCGAGCGCTGTCGCGCCTGAAGTTGCTCGAGTGTGGCGGCATCGATTTCGGGTGCAATTACCGGCAATGCATCGGGCACTGGCACGGCAGGGGGAGGAATATCGGGGGGCGGGGTAATTGGTTCTTCTTCGGGTTCGGGTTCCGGAAGTGGCGGCGGCTTGATGACATCTTCGGGGATATCGATGTTGGCATTATCCTTCACGATTTCCATTTCTTTTGGCGCGTCGCTTACTTCTTCATCGCTACCCGAAAAAATGCTGTATAACAAAAACACCACAATCACCGCTACGGTTCCCATGACCGCAACCACCTTGCCTTTTGCGGCAGCTACCATGGGTTTGCCGGTATCTAGCTCTTGCTCGTATTCGAACGGATCGGCGCCCCCCATCTGGTTGGGTGAAATGCCAAACGGATCATCGCCCGGTGGCGGTGGGGGAGGTGGCGGTGGTGGGGGAGGTGGGGGAGCGGTCATCCTTGTGCCTCGTTATACACCACCACTTTGGCACTGCCTTTTTCTAAACTGAAACGCGGTGCCAGCAGATTAATCACGACAAGCCCTTCCGCATTCAACTGGTGCGGCACCGGCAACTGTTCGCCTTTGGTGGTAATGACCGAAAATTTCGGGAGCTGCGAGGTATCGCGGAATTTAAAATAGGTGGCGCGGCCATCGTCGTAGATTTTGACGGGCGCTATGTCGCTTGGCCCAGAATAAGTGTAGCGGTAATTCATTTTTGTAGGAGCGCTTGTGGGCGTATTGCCGGGGGTGGCAATGGGCTGTAGCGGCGAAAGTGGCGCCACGCTGACCGCAGGCGGTATGGGTGCGGTGGTGCTGGCGGCAGCATACGGAGTGTAGCTTGGTGGCGGCGCATAGCTTGGTTGCTGGTACGTGGGCGCAGGGCTGTAGCTTGGTGCTGGCGGCGCGTAGCTTTGCTGTGGCTGATAGGTAGGTGCGGGGCTGTAGCTTGGCGGAGGCGGTGGTGCATAGCTTGGTTGCTGGTAAGCGGGCGCCGGTTGTTGCAGGCTGGCCGATTGAATGGGTACATAAGGCGCTGCCTGTTGGGTAGCATACGCAGGGTTTATGGCTGGTGCCGGCGCATTCACGATGGTGGGTGGCGCGCCACCTTCTTCGGGATAGTAAAACCTCATGACATAGGTGAGTTCTTCGCTGCCATACACGGCATCGCTGGTGCTGGAACGTAAATCGAACTGATAGGCGCGCAGGTTGGTGACAATGGTCATGTTAGTGTGGGCGCTCTCTTCCATCGCGCGGATAAATAACCGGCGACCTGCTGGCACAATCTGCCAGCCCACGCGGTCACCGACCGAGACGGTTTCGATCTCTTCGTTTTGACCGAATTCCACGTTGGCCTGATAGCCATAATGCGTGGTCACGCTATAGACTTCGTTGGCGTTGAAGATGAAGGTTTTGATACGGCTATCGGTAACAATCGGCACGGCGGCCATCGCCGCAGCGACGGGCGCTAATGCAACCATTATCCATGCACACCACCGCACTAGTTTAACTCCTTTTGCACCTGATACGAGGTAACGGTAAAGCCTAACGGGTTGATCAGCTGTTCTTCGTCGTTGAGGTTGAGAATGGCATATTCAAACGCAATGGTGGCCACCTGATGTTGTGGAGCTTCGGTAGCGTTGGGCATGCGATCGGTGGCGATAAAGCGCGCCTGCATGATTTTGGTGGGGGTCACCTCTTCTTCGCTGCGGCTATCGATCGGTGGGTTTTGAATATAGCTCATGGATTTGAATTTAATGTCGCGCACCCCAGAACTTTTGAGAATTGCCGCAGGGCTGGCTTCGTTGCTAGGGTCGACCACGTTGCGGAACATGTAAAACACTTCCGGCGTGCTCATTACCCGCACCATATTGTAGTTATAGCGCAGAATGCTTGGGTTATAGCTCTCACGCGCGAGAATATATTTGGAAACAAAATAGCGATCGATGGCTTCGTTGGCGGCATAGGTATTGCGCACGACTGCTTCGACTTTTTGCACCACGCCGGATTTTTCATCGATCTTGATAAGGTAGGGTTCTACCGATTTCAGCGGCGCGAGCGAATAGACGGCAAACACAGAAATCACGCCGCCCGCCAGCGCCAACAGGGTGATGAGTGCCAGCACATTACGCTGTACCACTACCTGCTGGTACTTATCGAGATACCAGTGTTTGGTATCGTTTGAATCCGACTGCTTCGAGCGCTTGAACACGGGGCGGCATTTCACCAAAGTTAGTGGGTGATATATCAAAGGCCGACTATAGATGGTGGTAGCAAGAAAGCAAGCAAGGGCGTTTTTACTGTGCGCTTCGCGGCATTCTATCCACAGGGGTGGGAAGTAAGTGCGGCAATTAGGTGGCTATTCTCTGTCAAGTATCTCTTCAATTCTATCTAGCTCTGTCGCTGATGCATTTTCAAGGCTTGCTACCCCGGCCTCTGTTCGCGCACGTTCCAATCTATCTCCGCCACGAGTTTGGGCTTTTTGAGTAATGGCTTCAACACGCGCCGTGCGCTGATCAGGTGTGAGGGTGTTGGAAGGCGCACTATCCCCTGCTCTATCTCTATTGCCCCCGGCGTTACTTGTGTCACGCGTGTTTTCAGTTCGCGTAGTGGTGGCAGGCGGAACATAGACCGCATCTGGGTCATCTTGTTCGGCGCCGCGTGTGGGGTTCAATATCCAACCAAGGGCGCCATCGACCACCCCGGCGTTGCGGCCATTACCCATCAGGAATGCCGAAGCTGCAGCACCGAAGGCTGCAGTAGAGCGTGTGATGGTATTATCATTGCGCAGCCCAGTGGGTCGGCCAGCTGCATCAAGGTTGTAGGTATAGTTTGACTCAAATGCATCGGCGCTGGCGCGCATCGCGCTTTCAAAGGGCAATTCGACCACGGCGCGCCCGCTGGTGCTGTAGCCGCCACCAATTTGCGGCGCATAGGTGGCACCACCAATGCTGTTGGAGAGCGTGCGTGCAATCATCGGGGTGTAGGTAAGAATCTGATCGACGATATAGGCGAGAATCAGCAGCGATAGCAGCCCCGACATCATGAAGGTGAGAATATTATTCTGAATACGCTGCGAATTATTTACCTGCCCGGCATTGGTGGTGGCCGTGCCTGCAGCGCATGCCGTGCCCGGGTCGCCAGCGTTTTGTGGGGTCATGACAGTAAGCGGATTCAGCGGGCATAAGGGTTCTTTGCACACTAAGCGCGAGTGTGCAGGTGAAACGGCTTCGTTTTCGCCGTAAACATCGCCCACTGCGCCGGTATCTGGATCGACTTTCCGAACTTCAAAATCGCATATCGTGCAATATTCCCACGGTGCCCGCCAGGTATTGGTTTCGACTGTGGTTTTGTTATATTTGATAATATCAAAGAAGCTGCGCGTGAGGTTTTGCACTGGCAGCGAGAAAATAAACGCCATAAAGGCAAACACGATTACCATTTGCAGGCTGAACGAGGCGAGATAGCCTATCCATTTATCAAACAGTTTCTGGGTGATTTTGAACAGGCTGAAGGAAAGGAAAATCGGCGATAGCAGCATCAGGAACGCCAGCCCAATCAGGCTGAACAGATAGCCGAAAATGGCGCGAATAAACACTAGCAGAATTTTTGCGACCATGATGACCGCCATGAAAAACAAGGGCGGGAATGCCACGGCCATCAGCGCAATCGCGGCGAACACGGCATTTTTGCAAGGATCTTGGCCGGCGGCCACATCGGCACCTTCGCCGGAGGTGGGTAGGTTAATCATGCTGGCAAGCGCCTGATCGATGAACGCAAACACGTTGCCGCCATTGACCACCAGCGGTGCTAGCGCATTTTTTTGCTCGAACAGCGAAGTCACCACAATGGCGATGCCTTCCTGCGAGCCGGTGACAAGAAAGCGGTAGGCGGTACCGATCATGTAATCGGATTGGGTGGCAAACACATACACAAACACGATTTTAAGCAGGAACACCATGAAGTCGCGCGCGGTGGCCGGGATAATGCCAATGGTGAACCCCACGCCGAAAAATACAACAGCGAGGGTGAGTACCGCGCGAATGGCGGGCTCGAGTTCGCGGATGATACCGCAATACAGATCGCCGAATAAATCGGTTGCCAGGCGTTCGATATTGCAGGTGAGGAACGAGAAAATATTCTGCGTGGTCAGCGTGCTGGGGCATTGGTTGAAAATACCAAACAGACTGCCCACCCCTTTGCCGCCCGAGCAATAAAAAACGCTGATATTGATGCCGCCACCACCGGCAAAGCCCTGGGCGAATGCATCGGGCGTTAACAGAAAAAAACACCCAAGCGATAGCAGGGCACAACTTAAAAGCTGAAGAGGCAGTGAGAGGTTGTTGCGTAGCAAAGACATTATGCCAGCGCCTCGCTTGCCGGAGTGCCCATCAGCTCGGCAAGCACGTCGCTTGCCTGTTTTTTCACCTGCTCTTTGCGCACGCCGCGTAACACATCGGCAATGGCCGGGGATAATTGCAGATCGTTGCGATAGAGCGATAATTGCGCCTGTTCCTGATGGATCACAAAACGTTTTGGGCCGCTGATTTCGGCAAGAATGCTATAGCTTTCTTCGGTCAGCCCAAAATGCGACATATATTCCGGAATGGCGTGTTCATCCGGGAAAATGAAGC
>JBILFK010000013.1:0-19933 GCA_044351685.1 Rickettsiales bacterium
CTGCCTCACTCGCACGACCAAGAGCAATACGCTGTAACCCAATTTCAATATCTGTCTGTGTTTCATAAATTGCCACATCATTGCCTTGCAAGGCGCGTTGGTACACAACATCTACGGCAGTTTGAGTTCTACCTGCACTCTGAGCCAGAACAAAAGGTGAATCTTGTTCTAAGAAGTCAATTACACTTGGAATTCGTGCGAAATCTGAAGCCATGGGTTACTCCGTTACTATTGTGTATATAGGAACAGAGTGCCAATGATTGATGACAGTTTGATGGCAGATTAATGAAGGTGCGATTAAACTCTAGGCTTTAACCGCTACCGTTGTAGCAACAGTTGATTCAGGTGCTCTTGCTGGGATTATGGTTGGTGAGACAGTATCTCCTGCGTTTGCATCGGCGACCAGTGGATCTGGTTCAGGGTCTGCCGAGCGAGAATTTTGAAGTGCGGCTTCGTAACGCGCGACATTATCTGATGCTGTATTGTTTTCTACAACAGGAGTTTCAGCGCCGCCCGCTAATGTCATGAGAAAGTCTATAGCACTCGTATCACTACGGGGTTCTGTAGCAACTGTCGCTGTATTCCTATCCGTTGGTGTTGTAATAGGCATGGAAGGCGGGGTTGTGGATGGAGCAGGAGTAATATCGGATTCCGCCACCATAGTAGCGAAATTATCTCTCGCCGCATCACGTCGTGCTCCAGCCGCATCACGCTGCTCCTCTAACTCGCTGGTATCGCTGCCTGGGGGGGCATCTTTAATGGCATCATCCAGGCGGTTAATTTCGCGTTGTCCAACATCAATCGCCTGCAAGCCATTGCGTAAATTATCTGCTTCTTCGGCAGTAATGCGGCCTTCACGCTCGGCACGGTCGATCATGGCGCGGGTATCATTCACCGCTTCTTCCCATTCCTGATCGCGCACACGGCGACGCTCGCGTTCCGCTTCGCGCTCGGCTTCCTGGCGCATGCTTTCAAGGCGCTGCAGATTGCTGAAGTCGGCGCGTTCCTGAATCATAGCGCGAATGGCGCCTACATCCATTTTGCCTTCCAGCGCAAGGCGACGCAGCGCATTAAATTCGCTTTGGGCGCTGGTCCTGGCTTCGCCATCCAGCGCATCGATCATTCCCTGCAGCTCTTCAAGATAGCTCACCACCAACGATGCCTGATTGATCAGCGCATCGCCTGCGGCCGCCACGATGGGGGTGTCAGAGGGTGATTCTAGCCCCGCCGTGTAAAAACTGCGGGCAATGATATCAGAGAAAGAAGCCCCCTCACCCGTGAGGGGGTTGTTGTGTGCGAGCGAGTTCATCTTTTTTTCCTGTTTGCTTTTGTTTTTGTTTTTTCCGGGCGAGGTATGCCCCGCTCCGGTTTGAAAGATTTAACCACCGAAGCTTAAAACTTCGTTAACGCCCACAGGGAAATTTTATTAAGCTTCACACTGTTGCAAGGATGCCTAAATTTTTACACTATATATAACACCATAGACTTCAGCTGTTGCGAATGGATGTATTGAGGAATGGTTATTTAATTTTTGTCGAAAATTATTTTATCGTTTTAATTAATTTTTAAGTTTTTCATGGCAAAACTGGAATTATGTTGAATCTCAATCCATTCAAATCATCCCATACGCTCTCGGAAACCGAAGACCTTACCGCTAAGGTGTTCGCCATGAAGCGCGATGCATTAGCCCGCGCCAAGTTCCATGTATCGAAGGGCAAAGAGCCCGCCATATGCGATGGCAAACCCGGCTTAAGCAATTATCTACGCGCCCTGCGCCAGATTTGCGAAGAGCAGCAAACCCCACTGCCGATTCGCGCCATGATGGATCTATCGAAACAGAATATTATCGGCTTTGCCTTCACCGACGAAGATTTTGCCGTGGCTGACCGAGAGCTTTCTGCCGAAGAACGCGCACAGCTGAATCTGATGGAAGGCAGCAGCCTTGCCAGTATCGCGATGGAAATCTTCCTCGCTTCTGGCGCGACCTTAAATAGCTGCACGCTGGCCTCGCACGTGGCCGAGAAAATTCACCTGCCGCAATTCAGCCAGATTCACGATTTAACCGTGGTAGATTTGGCCGCAGACCACCAGATTATTCTCGAAAACGGCTTCCCAATCGATGGCGTGGTGATTCGTATGGCCAACGGCGGCGTGGTGATTATCGCCGAAGATACCATTGTGCGTAACTGCAAAATCAGCGGCAATCTGGAATTTCATGTGCGCAAAAACGCCATGGTGAACGGGCTGAACGCCGAGGGCGCTTGCCTGGTGAACCTTACCGCCGAACAGGGCGCCGCACTCGAAAACGTGAATTTAGAAGGCGCGACCGTGGCTTGCGGCAGCAATTTTGACGGTGCGGTGCTGAAAAACGTGAATGTGAAAGGCGCCAACCTCGCCAATCTCGATTTTACGGGTGCTACGATTATTGGCCTGCTGGTCGATGATAAAACCAAAATGAGCAATTGCTTGCTCGATTTCTCTCTCGAGCTGGAAGACATTAAAATTATCGCCCCCGATGGTACCGTGCGCTATATTCAGGATATTGCCGAACTGATCGGTAACGGCATTAAAGGTAAGCGCGGGGTGAAAATCTCGGTGCATGGCTTGGGCGCCATTTTGCATCAGGCGATGCAGGCGGCGCGCTCGGCACCTAAGCCGCAACTTTCCTCGATTCCCGGGGTGAAACTATCGGCAAGTGAAACCTCACTGCCCAATGCTGCGCCTAGCTCGCCGCACCTGAAGCCTGAAGTGCAGAGCCAGATGTTAGGCATGTAAACACTGCGTTTCCCTGCATTTTCTTGCAATTTCTTAGAATTCCCCTATATCCGCCCTGTAACCAGCAGGATCACCCATGACAAAAAACCTTATTAAAACGCCCTCAAGCGTTGCGCCCGCCAACGAAAACGCCCCTACCCCGCGCCCAAGCGAAGGTGAAGCGATGGAAGCGGTAAAAACCCTGATTCGCTGGGCAGGCGATGACCCCATGCGCGAAGGCCTGCGTGATACCCCACACCGCGTAGTAGAAGCCTACCGCGAATTTTACGCCGGCTATGAAGAAAGCCCGGAAGAGGTTTTGGCGCGCACCTTCGAGGAAGTCGAAGATTACGATGAAATGGTGCTGCTGAAAAGCATGCGTCTGGAATCGCACTGCGAACACCACATGGTGCCGATTATCGGGTTTGCGAATGTGGCCTATATTCCCAATAAAAAAGTGGTGGGTATCAGCAAAATTGCGCGTTTGGTCGATGTGTTCGCCAAGCGCCTGCAAACGCAGGAAATTCTCACCATGCAAGTGGCCGATGCCATTGAGCGCGTGCTGAAACCACGCGGCGTTGCCGTGCTCATTGATGCCAACCACCAATGCATGACCACACGCGGCGTGCATAAAACCGAAACCACCACCATCACCACGCGCATGACCGGCCTGTTTAAAACCGATGCCGCCAAACGCGCCGAGTTTATGGGGCTGATAAACGCTCGCAGCATTGCTTCGTAAGGACATAGGTTCATGCCTGCTCCGGTTCGCATGCATGCGACATTGATTCTTGCCTCGGGCTCGGTGATTCGCCAACAGATGCTGCGCGATGCCGGGCTTGAATTCAGCGTGAAACCTTCGGGCTTCGATGAAACCGCACTAAAGCCCACCCTTGCGCATTTACCGCCTATGCAACAGGCGCTGATGCTAGCGCGTGAAAAAGCATTGGCGGTCAGCCGCGCCTTCCCCGATGCCTATACGATTGGCGCCGATCAGATGTGTGCAGCAGGCGATGTTATTTTAAGCAAGCCCGGCAGCTACGCGAATGCCGAAGCGCAATTACGCACCCTATCTGGCACCACCCACACCCAAAATTGCGCCGCGGTGATTGCACGCGGCAACGATATTGTGTGGGAACATGCCGAGAGCGCCACGCTGACCATGCGCGCACTCACCGATGCCGAAATCCGCGCGTATGTTGCCGCCGATGCGCCCCTGCAATCGTGCGGCGCCTATAAGTTTGAAGCGCTGGGGAAACATTTATTTGCGCAGATTGAAGGCGACCACCACGTGATACAGGGCCTGCCGCTGATTGCGTTGCTGGCGAAGTTACACCAGCTACAGGCCATTACCCTAAGCGCGTAGCCGTTAGATTGAAAAAAGCCCCTCACTATAAAAAAACGTGATTTCTGCTGCGCCCACCGCTATAGCCGAAGGATGGAAAGCCCCCTGCCCCTGAATGCGGTAATGCTGGTAAACCAGCTTACGAGAATTGGCCTTGCGCTTTCAGGCGAGCGCGACCGCGATACGCTGCTTGAGCATATTCTGCTGGCCGCCAAAGATATTGCGCAGGCCGATGGCGGCACGCTGTATCTGCTTTCGCCCGAACAAGATATTCTCGAATATGTGATTGTGCGCACCGATTCGCTCGGCATTGCTTATGGTGGCACCACCGGCAAAAAGCCGCCCTTCCGCATTATTCGCATGTACGAAGAAAAAACTGGCCAACCCAATCTGCGTACGCAGGTAGTGCGTGCCATGTTTTCCAAAAAAACGATCAATATCGCCGATGTGTATCAGTCGAACGAATTTGATTTTGCCGGCACCAAACAGTTTGATTTGAAATACGGCTTTCGCACCCGCTCGGTGCTTACCATCCCCATGGTTAGCCACCGCAATCACCCAATCGGCTGCCTGCAGCTGATTAACGCCAAGGATGCGGAATCGGGCGCCACCATCGCGTTTAGTCAGGAAGTAAGCGAGATAGTTTCATCGCTGGCGTCGCAGGCGGCTGTCATTGTCGATAAAGAAATGCTGATGAGCGATCAGAAAAATCTGTTGGAATCGTTTATTAAAATGATGGCGCAGGCCATTGATGCCAAATCGCCCTATACCGGTGCGCACTGCGTGCGCGTGCCGGTGCTTACCGAAATGCTGGCCGAGGCGGCGTGTCAGGCAAAAACTGGCATGTTCGAAAAATTTACGCTGAGTGAAGAAGAAAAATACGAGCTGCATATTGCCAGCTGGCTGCACGATGCCGGCAAAATTGTGACCCCCGTGCATATCATGGATAAGGCCACCAAGCTTGAAACCATCTATGATCGTATTCACCTAATTATTGCGCGCATCGAAATTTTGCAGCGCGATGCCAAAATTGCGCTGCTCGAGGGATCGCTTTCGCAGGCAGAGTACGATGCCACATCGCAGCAATTACACGATGATTTAGCCTTCCTTGAAACCGCCAATATCGGCAGTGAGTGGATGGATGATGCGGCCATAGAACGCATCAAAATGCTGCAGCAAAAAACCCTCAGCATCAAAGGCAAAGCGCAGCCATTGCTGAGTGAAAACGAGGCGTATAACTTACGCACGCGGCGCGGCACCATCACGCCAGAAGAACGGCAAATCATGAACGACCATATGGTGCACACCGTGAATATGCTGGAAAGCATGCCGTGGCCCAAACACCTGCAGCGCGTGCCCGAATATGCGTGCGGCCACCACGAAAAAATGGATGGCACCGGCTACCCCAAAGGCCTGCTTGCCGCCACCATGAGTCTTCCCGCGCGGATGATGGCGATTGCCGATGTGTTCGAGGCTTTAACAGCGGTGGATAGGCCGTATAAAAAACCCAAAAAACTTTCCGAAGCCATGCGCATTATTGGCCAGTTCAAAAAGAATAACCACTTGGACCCCGACATTGTAGATTTCTTCGTGACCTCAAAAACCTACCGCAAATTCGCTGAAATGTTCCTTGATGAATCACAGATCGATGAGGTAGATGAAGCCGCCATTTTAGCCATTACCCCGGATATGATGGTCATGAAAAAGAGCAGCTAGGCTACGCTGCCTTAGCTTTTTTATCGCTCTCTTCTTCTTCGCCGCGATCAAACTCAATGATAAGTTGGCCAGCCGTTACGGTGCATGGCGGTGTTACGTGCACCGCTTTCACTTTGGCTTCGGCATCGGCGTAAATGATATTTTCCATTTTCATGGCTTCAATCACAAATAGCTGCTGCCCCACGCGAATCGCATCGCCTGCACTTACATGCACTGCGCTGATTAACCCGGCGATTGGCGCTGTCACTTCATGCTGCGACATGCTCATTTCGCGCACCGGCATATATTGCGCCAGCTCGGCCACGCGCGGGGTACGCAGGGTGGCTTTTACTTCGGCACCCGCATAGCTAAGCACATAGCCTTCGGCCAGCGGTTGCAGGCGCACGCTAATAGGCCGCCCATTCACCGAACCCTGAAATAGCCGGCGCCCCAGCTTCCAGTTGCTGCGAATGACAATCATGCCTTCATCGTAGGAAACATCGTAGCCATATTCTTTTTTGCGGCAATATACCGGCACGCTCTGGTTACCCAATGTAACAATCCAGCGCGCACCAATCGCTGGCGCTCGCCCTGGCAACTGGCCAGAAATTTGCGCCGCACGCTCGATATCGCGCAAGCTGCAAAACACCGCCACTGCCATACAAATTTTTTGCGCTTCAGTAGAAAGTTCGGCGCCCGTAAACCCTGCTGGCCATTCCTGCGCAATAAAGTTGGTAGAAATATCGCCCTTGCGGAAACGCTCGTGCGAAAGCACGGCCTGCAGGAAGCTGATATTATGGGCAATGCCCTGAATGCTATAATCGGCCAGCGCCTCGACCATCTGGTCGGCTGCCTGTTCGCGCGTGCTGGCGTGGGTGCAGAGTTTGGCGACCATCGGGTCGTAGAACATGCTCACTTCGCCACCTTCGTAAATACCGGTATCGACCACCATGCCGGCGCGTGGTTCGGGTTCCTGATATTTGATGATACGGCCAGTGGAAGGCAAAAAGCCGCGCGCGGGGTCTTCGGCGTAAATGCGCGATTCAAACGCCCAGCCATTGGTTTTAACGTCATCCTGCGTGAAGGGTAACTTCTCGCCAGCGGCGATACGGATCATTTGTTCGACAAGGTCAATGCCGGTTACCAGCTCGGTCACGCGGTGTTCTACTTGCAGGCGGGTATTCATTTCGAGGAAGTAAAACTGCCCGGATTCATCGACAATAAACTCAACCGTACCGGCAGAAACATAGCCCACTTGCTTGGCCAGCGCGATGGATTGCGCGCTCATGGCGGCGCGCATTTCGGGGGTGACAAAGCCGCTTGGTGCTTCTTCGATCACCTTCTGGTGGCGGCGCTGAATCGAACATTCACGCTCGCCCAAACTTACGACGTTGCCGTGCTTATCGGCGATGATCTGAATTTCGATATGGCGCGGGTTATCGAAGAATTTTTCGATGAACACGCGGGCATCGTTGAAGCTGGATTTGGCTTCGCTTGAAGCCATTTTCATGCCGTCGAGCAGTTCCTGCTGATCGCGCGCGATGCGCATGCCTTTACCACCGCCACCGGCAGCGGCCTTAATCATCACGGGGTAGCCAATCTGTTCGGCAATGCGCACGGCTTCTTTGATATCTGCCACCGCTTCAAGCACGCCGGGCACACCATTTACGCCAGCAGCAGCTGCCAGTTTTTTCGATTCAATTTTATCGCCCATTTTAGCGATGGCATCGGGGTTTGGGCCAATCCATGCCGCGTTCGTGCGCTCGATCACGGCGCGGGCGAAATGTTCTTTTTCGCTTAAAAACCCATAGCCCGGATGCACCGCTTCAGCACCCGACTGGTCAATCGCGTTAATGATATTCTCGACCTTCAGGTAACTACGCACCGAAGGCGATGGCCCGATATACACCGCATCATCAGCATTTTTGACGTGCAGCGCGTTAGTATCGGCTTCCGAATAGACGGCAATCGTGCGCATGCCCATCTTCTTGGCGGTGCGCATGATGCGGCTGGCGATTTCGCCGCGATTAGCAATGAGTATCGAATTGAACATCAGAGGGTTTTACATGATTCTACGTGCGGTGCAATCACGGCGTTATACCTGTGGGTTGCGCTAACATAATGGTTTTACGTAACTTTTGAAATTCCTGCCCAGTTTTAGTGGAACTGCTCTTCTTCGGTCGAGCCTTTGAAGGCCACCGTAGAGGCATTGCCGCTCGAAACCACATTTGCGACTTCGTCGAAATACCCCACCCCTACTTCGCGCTGGTGCTTCACGGCGGTGAAGCCGCGTGCGGCATCGGCGAATTCTTTTTCCTGCAGCTTTACGTAACCGGCCATGCCTTCGGCTTTATACGCCATCGCTAAATCGAACATGCCGTGGTTCAGCGCATGGAACCCGGCGAGCGTAATGAACTGGAACTTATAGCCCATCGCGCCCAGTTCTTTTTGGAACTTGGCGATGGTGGCATCATCAAGGTGTTTTTTCCAGTTGAAGCTCGGCGAGCAGTTATAGGCCAGCAGTTTGCCGGGATGGGCTTTGTGCATGGCTTCGGCAAATTTTTTGGCTTCGGCCACATCGGGGTGCGAGGTTTCACACCACACCAAATCGGCATAGGGCGCATAGGCAATGCCACGATTAATCGCCGCATCAATGCCGCCTTTGTAGTTATAAAAACCTTCGAGCGTACGGCCTTCGGCAACAAATGGTTTATCGCGATCATCGATGTCACTTGTTAGAAGATACGAGCCGTTAGCATCGGTGCGCGCCACCACAATGCTCGGCACGCCGCACACATCGGCAGCCAAACGCGCTGCCACCAATTTTTCGATATGTTCACGAATCGGCACCAGCACCTTGCCGCCCATATGGCCGCATTTTTTAGCGCTGCTTAACTGGTCTTCCCAGTGCACACCGGCGGCACCCGCATCGATCATTTGTTTCATCAGTTCAAACGCATTGAGGTTGCCGCCAAAACCGGCTTCGGCATCGGCGACAATCGGCTGGAACCAATCGGTTTTGCCAGCGTTGCCTTCGCTGGTGTCAATTTGATCAGCGCGCTTAAGCGTGTTGTTAATGCGGCGCACCACTGAAGGCACCGAATCGGCAGGGTAAAGCGATTGATCGGGGTACATTTCGCCCGCAAGGTTGGCATCGGCCGCCACTTGCCAGCCGGAAAGATAAATGGCTTTCAACCCTGCCTTCACCTGCTGCATGGCCTGATTGCCGGTAAGCGCGCCAAGCGCGTTCACGTATGGTTCGGTGTTAAGCGCCTTCCAAAGTTTTTCGGCGGTGTGGGTAGCAAGGGAGTATTCAATCGGCAAACTGCCGCGCAGGCGCACCACATCGGCACCGCTATAGGGGCGCGTTACACCTTTCCAGCGGGCGTTTTCTTTCCAGTCTTTTTCCAAGCCTTTTGCATCTAGCCACGCCATGGTTTTCTCCCTGATTATAACGGCAAGTTATCGTGTTTCTTTTTTGGGTTCTCGAGATGTTTATCGCGCAGCATCGCCAACGCACGGCACACGCGCCAACGCGTATTTTGCGGGCGAATCACATCATCAAGGTAACCACGCGCAGCCGCCGCAAAGGGGCTGGCAAAGTTATCGCGGTAGCCTTCGACGGCAGCATCAATTTCAGCTTGCCCGTTCAGCTTGCCTTTGAAAATAATTTCTACCGCACCTTCGGGCCCCATCACCGCGATTTCGGCGCTTGGCCAGGCGTAGTTCACATCGTTACGCAAATGCTTACTGCCCATCACGATATACGCACCACCGTAAGCTTTGCGGGTGATGATGGTGATTTTTGGGACCGTCGCTTCGGCATAGGCATAAAGCAGTTTTGCGCCGTGGCGAATAATGCCGTTATGTTCCTGTGAGGTACCGGGCAAAAATCCGGGTACATCAACAAGCGTTACCAGCGGAATACCAAACGCATCGCAGAAGCGCACAAAGCGTGCCGCTTTGCGGCTGGCATCAATGTCTAAGCAACCCGCCATTTCAATCGGCTGGTTGGCAACAAACCCCACCGTGTGGCCTTCCATGCGGCCAAACCCAACAATGATGTTTTTAGCAAAATTGGGCGCGACTTCAAAAAAGTCATCTTCATCGACAATGCGCTTCAGCACATCGTACATATCGTAGGGCTTATTCGGATTTTCTGGCACCACGTTGTTCAGGCTCATTTCCACGCGATCGGCCGGGTCTTCGGTGGGGCGCTGTGGGGGTTTGGCGCGGTTGCTGGGCGGCAAAAAATTCACTAAACGCCGCACCTGCATCAGCGCTTCGATATCGTTATCATAGACCATATCGGCGACACCCGTATGGGTGCTATGCACATCGGCACCGCCCAATTCTTCTTGGCTGACTTCTTCGTGGGTGACGGTTTTTACCACATCGGGGCCGGTAACGAACATGTACGATGAACCGCGCACCATGATGGTGAAATCAGTGAGCGCGGGTGAATACACGGCACCACCGGCACATGGCCCCATGATGACTGAAATTTGTGGTACCACACCCGAGGCCAGCACGTTGCGCTGAAAAATTTCGGCGAAGCCAGAAAGTGAATCGACGCCTTCCTGAATACGCGCACCGCCAGAATCGTTGATGCCGATAATGGGCGCACCCATTTTCACGGCCATATCCATGACTTTGCAGATTTTTTTGGCGTTGGTTTCTGAAAGCGAACCACCCAGCACCGTGAAATCTTGCGAATAGACAAACACCAAGCAGCCATTAATGGTGCCGTGGCCGGTAACTACGCCATCGCCGGGGATTTTACGTTTATCCATCTCGAAATAGCTGCAGCGATGCTCGACGAACATATCGTATTCTTCGAACGAATCCGGATCCAGCAGTACCTCAAGGCGCTCGCGTGCAGTTAGTTTGCCTTTTTCGTGTTGGGCATCGATGCGGGGAATGCCACCACCGGTGCGTGCCTCTTCGCGTTTGCGTTCGAGGGTTTTAACAATCGATCTTGCGTTCATAACACTCCGATGCGTTTTTTATTGGTTAGCATAGTGGCGTTTTTGTGCAAAGCACAAAAACACGGTGTGGATAGTGCCTGTTCTGATATAACTCATTGGTTACGTAGCATTTTTTCGCATGCAGCGATGTCGCGGGCTTTGGCGTGCCAATGCGCTTCGGTTTCTGGGTCTTCCCCGTAGCGAATGGCCTGATAAGTTTCATCGATGCGCGCGGCAGCAATGGCAGCCTCACTATCCAACGCGCCATGCCATAATGCCAGCGCCAACAGCGCCGAACCCAGAATAGGCGTTGCCATCGCCAGTGCGGCCAGCTCGAACGCATTGGCTTTTTCCATGTGGTTACGCATTATGGCGAGCGATTTTTCGGGTTGCGCTATGGGCTGTGCGGTATCGGTAATTTCGAACACCATGCCATGCGCATCGAACGCCCATGCCAGCACCGGTTCAAAATGTTTCAGTTGCAGCATAGCTAAATCATTTTCCGGGCTGCGGTAACATAGCAGATCGGTTTCGCCGTAGCGCACCATATCGGCTAGCAGCACCTCGCGCTGGGCGGGTACCACATCGAGCGCAATCGCATGCAGGCGGGTGAGTGGCATGATATCCGGCTGAATGGTTTCGGTTTCCCATTCCCGCGCCACAGCAATCGCCAATGCTTCTGAAACCATATGCATCGGGTTTTTTGCTGGTGTTAGCACCGGCGCATCATCGAGCAGCACGCACCATTTGCCGTCGTCGTGCTGTGCCACCTGCACCTGCTGATACAGCCGCTTTTTAGCTTTCATACATCAATCCCAAACGCTCACAGCTTTCGCGCATGTGCTTTGGCAGGGGCGCTTCAAATTCGCGCGCATCATCGCCAAATAATTCTGGCACGCTTAAGCGCCATGCATGCAGGTGCAATTTTTGCTGCAGCCCCAGCACACTATCGGCATCGCGCGTGCTGTATTTGCCATCGCCCACAATCGGCCAGCCTGCTTCGCTGGCATGCACACGCAGCTGGTGCGTGCGGCCGGTGATGGGTTGCAGTTCCACCAGTGCCGCAGTTTTTGCTGCATGGTCGTGCACGCGGTAATAGCTTACGGCTTTCTTGCCGTGCTCGCCGCTTTGTACCTTTTCGTAGCCATCGTCATCTTCTTCTTTGGCCATGCGCGAAGTGATTTCACCTTCAAACGGAATCGGCACGCCATGCACCAATGCAAGGTAGGTTTTTTGCATACGGCGCTGCGCAAAAAGATGCTGCAATTCGCGCGCAACTTTTGCGGTGCGCGCCAGCACCATCACGCCGCTGGTATCTTTATCGAGGCGGTGCACAAGGCGTGGCGGCTCGGCGGCATCGCCCTGCAGTGCGGGCAACATGCCATCGAGATGCTTGCTGATTTTGCTACCGCCCTGCACCGCAAGGCCCGGCGGTTTATTGATGATGATGATATGCGCGTTGCGGTACATCACCATCTCGAGCGCTTCCTGCACGGTACGTTTATCGAGCTTTTTCACGAAACCTTCAACCGTGTGCTGCGCACTATCAATCGCCATGCGCACGGCCACTTCCTGCCCTGCTTCGATGCGCAAATTCCCTTCGCATTTTTTTCCATCCACACGGATCAGGCCTTTGCGAAACGCCTTGTTCAATAGGCTGATGGGCGCGCCGGTTTTTTTATTGCAAAAACGGTCAAGGCGCATGCCTTCATCATCCGATGTCACGCGGTAGCTAGTGGTTTTCATGTGGCAATCCCCGTGAGTTTCATTCCCAATATCGTAGCGCCCAAACATAGCACCACACTGCCTGCAATATACAGCGCTGCCTGCCCATAAGCGCCGTGCTGCAATAGCTGCACCGCATCCCACGAAAATGCCGAAAAGGTAGTGAAGCCACCCAGCACTCCGGTAACCAGCAACAGCTTGAGTGCATCGTGCTGCACGCTGCTTAGCAGCAGGCCAATCAGCAGCGCCCCCAAAATATTCACCAGCATGGTGCCAAGCGGGAATGGGTGCGCGTGCAGCCGCATCACCAGCTGTACTGCGCCATACCGCGCCACGGCACCGAGCGCACCGCCTATTGCGACATATAAAAATCCCATTTCCGTCCCCTGTCACCCCGACCGCGCAGGCACTGCGAGCGTCGGGGTCTATTCTTGCAAGAAGGGTTCCCGACGTTTTCTATGAAAAGTCGGGATGACATTCCTGCTATTGATTGCGTTTTTCACGCAGCTTTGCCCAATACTCTAACCGCTTTTTGATGTCACGCTCAAAGCCACGTTCTACGGGCTGATAATAGCTCTCGCGCGGCATAGCATCAGGAAAATAATTCTGCCCGGAAAACCCATCGGCGTTATCATGGTCGTAGGCGTAGTTATGGCCGTAGCCTAACTCTTTCATCATGGCGGTGGGGGCATTCAGAATATGCGCTGGTGGCATCAGCGAACCATGCGCGCGTACGGCCGCACGTGCCGCTTTATACGCAACATATTGCGCATTCGATTTCGGTGCGGTGGCTAAATAAATAACACATTGGGCAATCGCCAGCTCGCCTTCGGGCGAACCCAAACGCTCGTAGGCGGCGGTAGCATCGGTGGCTTGTGTAAGCGCCTGCGGGTCGGCCATGCCGATATCTTCCACCGCAAACCGCACGAGGCGGCGTGCAATATATAATGGGTCTTCGCCGCCTTCTAGCATGCGTGCGAACCAATACAGCGCCGCATCCGCATCGCTACCACGCAGCGATTTATGCAGCGCTGAAATTAAGTTATAATGTGATTCCTGCGCTTTGTCATACACGGCGGGGCGGCGCTGCAACACAACGGTAAGCGCAGCAACATCAAGCATGGTGGTTTCATACGAAAGTGTTTCGACCATGCTTAACAAATAACGCCCATCGCCATCGGCCATGGCAATCAGTGCTTCGCGCGCTTCTGCGGTGAGTGGCAAAGCATGGCCATAATGCGCTTCGGCACGCTGCAGCATCTGTTCGAGTGCCTCGGCGTTCAAGCGTTTCAGCACCAGCACCCGGCAGCGCGAAAGCAGCGCCGCATTCAGTTCAAACGAGGGGTTTTCGGTGGTCGCGCCAATCAGCGTAATCGTGCCATCTTCGACCACGGGCAATAACACATCTTGTTGGGCGCGGTTGAAGCGGTGAATTTCATCGACGAATAACGCCGGGCGTTTACCCATCAGTTGTTTTTCGCGCGCGACTTCAAAATGCTTTTTTAAATCTGTCACACCCGAGGCGACGGCCGATACCTGCTCAAAATCGTAGCCGGCTTCCTGCGCGATAAGCCTTGCAATCGTGGTTTTGCCGCAGCCTGGCGGCCCCCATAAAATGATCGATTGCAAGCTGCGCGCTGCCAGCATTTTACCCAGCACGCCTGAGGCCGCCGTCAGATGTTCTTGTCCTATCACCTCGGCGAGTGTGTGCGGGCGCAATTGTTCGGCAAGCGGCATGCGCTGATTGGTAGAAAAAAGCGATGGGGCGTGCATTACTGCACCATCAGGTTAATCACCTGCCCGCTGCGCAGCAGCTGCATGGCAAAGCGCTGCAAGGGCTGCGAAAGCATGACATCGAGTTGCTTGGTGGAGGTAATTTTTGCACCATTAAATGCCAGCACAATATCGCCGGTGCGCACATACTGTGTATCGTTCATCACCACCACGCCGGTGGCACTGTAGGGCAAATCCAGTTCGGCAGCGACCGCCGGGTTCATGGTGCTTACCTGCACGCCGTTCAGCGGGTGTTTGCCGCGCAGCATACGTGTATCGCGCGGTGGGTTTTCTGGCGGTGCACTTAGCGTAAGCGCCAGGCTTTCGGTTTTGTTTTTGCGCCTTACATCGAGTTTCAACACACTGCCGATAGCGCCCGTGTTAATGGCATAACGCAATGCCTCTACCTCATCGAGCGGTTGGCCGTTGGCGGCAATCACCACATCGCCCACCAGCAGGCCAGCATCGGCCGCGGGGCTATCGCGGTACACATCGCTCACCAATGCGCCAGCAGGTTTTTCAAGCCCCACAGCGTTGGCCACTTCACGCGTGACGGGTTGAAACTGCGCGCCAAACCACGGCTTCACCACCCGCCCAGAGGCCGTGGTTTTGCGTGAGAGAAAACTTTTGACCAGATTGGCGGGAATCGCAAAACCAATCCCCAGCGACCCACCGGTTTTCGAAAAAATAGCGGTGTTAATGCCCACCAGCTTGCCTTGCATATCCACCAGCGCGCCACCAGAATTTCCGGGGTTGATGGCGGCATCGGTTTGAATGAAATATTGCCGCATATTGGCGGTTTCCACGGGGCGCCCCAGCGCCGAAATAATACCGCTGGTGACGGTTTGCCCCACCCCAAACGGGTTGCCAAGCGCCAGCACTAAATCGCCCACCTGCAAACTATCGGAATCGCGCAGCCCTAAAAAAGTAAAGGATTTGCCCTTTGCATCGAGCTGCAATAACGCCAGATCGGCCTGCGGATCTTTGCGGATGATTTTGGCTTTGTATTCGCGCCGATCACCGAGGACCACCATAATATCATCGGCACCATCGACCACATGGTAGCTGGTAATCACCTGCCCACTTGCCGCCACCATCACGCCCGAACCAAGCGAACTTTCAAGCCGCGTTTGCGGCATGCCCAGCTGCCCACCAAAAAACTGCTGGAAGAATGGGTCGGCAAAGAGCGGGCTCATATTGGTGACTTTTTTGCGCGTATAGATATTCACCACGGCGGGTGCGGCCTGTTTTACAATCGGTGAAAACGAATAATACAATTGCGCCTGTGATACTGGCACCACCGCATCTTGCGCGATTGCGGGGAGCGCCGCCAACGCGAAAAAACAGAACCAAAGTTTCTGGAAAAATTGCATGCAGAATATGTAGCAAGAAATGACAAAAAGAAAAGGCCGCTGACACGACCTTGGGATTTTTCATGTTGCTTCGGCCGAGCACCTACTGTGCTGGCCTGCGCGCCGCTTCGCGGGCGCTAGGCAGACTCGCGACTACTGTCGCTCGAATCACAAACCATACCGCCAAAAATAATTCGGGCGGCGAAGAGTCGTCTCTAGCCGCCCGATTTCTATGTATGCTACTTCAAAGTACACTGAGCCGAAGGCGAAGGACTTTGGAGTATTATCGCCCTACGCGGCTTCTTCTTCGCCGGTGGTTTCTTGTACAGGGCCAGAATCTTGGCCACGTGCCGAAACATCACGATCAACAAACTCGATCATTGCCATTGGGGCGCTATCGCCATAACGGAAGCCCGCCTTCAGCACGCGAATATATCCGCCTGGGCGTTCTTTGTAACGCGTTGACAACACGGCCAATACTTTATCGGCCATTTTCTCATCGCGCAGGCGCGAAATCAGCAAACGGCGCGCGTTCAGATCGCCTTTTTTGCCAAGCGTAATCAGCTTTTCCACGATGGGGCGAAGGTCTTTCGCTTTTGGCAGCGTGGTAAAAATCTGCTCGTGCTTGATCAGCGCGCACGCCATGTTGGCAAACATCGCCTTACGGTGAGTGCTGGTTCTATTCAGTTTACGTCCTGCGACTTGGTGTCTCATAACTTTTCTCCAAAAATTAAGTGCCGATTGCTAGGCCTAGTGGCTAGAAAATCTAGCACTAGAATCTAGCGACTAGCCTCTAGTATGGGTCCTCGAACTTGCGTGCGAGATCTTCGATATTCTCTGGTGGCCAGCCCTGCACTTCCATACCGAAACGCAGACCCATATTCCCCAGAACTTCTTTAATTTCGTTCAGCGATTTGCGGCCAAAGTTTGGCGTTTTCAGCATTTCGCTTTCCGATTTCTGTACCAGATCGCCGATGTAAACGATGTTGTCGTTTTTCAGGCAGTTTGCCGAACGTACTGAAAGTTCCAGCTCATCGACTTTCTTCAGCAGGTACGGCGAGAATTTCAGTTCTTCTTCTGGTGTTTTCTCTTTCACTTCTGGCAGATCTTCGAAGTTGATGAAGAGCTGCAATTGATCCTGCAGAATGCGCGAAGCAAGTGCCACAGCATCTTCTGGGGCAATCGAACCATCGGTTTCGAGTTCCAGCGTGAGTTTATCGTAGTCGGTACGTTGGCCAACGCGGGCGTTTTCCACCTTGTACGATACTTTCTCAACGGGCGAGAAAAGTGCATCCACAGGAATCAGGCCAATCGGCGCATCGGCTGGGCGGTTCTGCGAAGCAGGAACGTAACCCTTACCGGTTTCCACCGTGAGTTCCATGCTGATCGAGCCGCCTTTATCGAGCGTGCAGATCACGAGGTCTTTGTTCAGCACTTCCACATCCGAATCGGTTTGGATCATGCCAGCGGTCACTTCGCCTGCTTCGTTCGACTTCAGCACCATGCGCTTGCGCTCGGGGCTGTGGGCTTTCAGTTTCAGATCTTTGATGTTGAGGATGATGTTCACCACATCTTCACGTACGCCCGGAATGGCCGAGAATTCGTGCAGTACGTTATCAACTTTAATCGAGGTAACGGCAGCACCTTGCAGCGACGAAAGCAGAATGCGGCGCAGCGCCACGCCAAGGGTAATACCAAAACCACGCTCCAGCGGCTCGGCAACCACGGTGGCACGCTTTGGGTCACCGGTAACGGGTTTGATATCCAGTTTGGCAGGCTTAATAAGGTCTTTCCAGTTCTTGTTCAGCATCGCGCTCATAAAGTCATTTCCTCGGTGGTTCGTGATTCGTTTCGTGGTTTTCCAATTATACGCGGCGGCGCTTTGGCGGGCGGCAGCCATTATGTGGAATCGGCGTGATATCCTTAATTTGGGTCACGTTGAAACCAACAGCCGAAAGGGCACGCAGTGCCGATTCACGGCCTGAGCCAGGGCCTTTTACCAGCACTTCAATGGTGCGCATGCCATGCTCGAGGGCTTTTTTGCCCGCGACTTCAGCAGCAACCTGCGCCGCATACGGCGTGGATTTGCGCGAGCCTTTGAAACCGTTCGCGCCCGAGCTCGACCATGCAATGGTGTTGCCGAACGGATCGGTGATGGTGATGATGGTGTTGTTGAACGTTGCGTTCACGTGCGCAACACCGACGGGAACGTTCTTACGGTCACGCTTTTTGGTGGTTGCTGCAGCTGCTTGTGGTTTTGCCATGATTTATCCCCTGCGCTTACTTAGTGACCATCTTCTTACCAGCAATGGCAATCGCTTTGCCTTTACGGGTACGAGCATTCGTGTGCGTACGCTGGCCACGAACCGGGAGTTTTTTACGATGGCGCAGGCCGCGGTAGCAACCCAGATCCATCAGACGTTTGATGTTGATCGACACTTCGCGGCGCAGATCACCTTCTACCAGATAATCGGCATCGATGATTTCGCGCAGGCGCGATACTTCGGAATCCGAAAGCGTGCTGACGCGACGCGTGGTTTCCAGACCGGCTTTCGCCACAATTTCTTTTGCTTTGGTATTCCCAATGCCATGAATATACGTGAGAGCAATCTCAACGCGCTTGGCAGAAGGAATATTAACGCCGGCTATACGCGCCATGCTACACTCCTATGATTTATTAAATTCTGCTTCCGGCTCGTTCTGCTGAACTCGCCATGAAGCGCCGCTTCGCGGGCTCATGGCTGGCTCGCGCTACTGCGCTCGCATAACCAACCTTTTGTATTTTATGAATAATTTTACGCAAAAAATACATCCCAATCGCTTGGGAGGGCGCAATATACTGAGGAAATGGCTCTTGTCAATGGCTTTGTGGTAATTTTTATGCCGTCCTGCAATCCATTGTGTCTGTATCGTGTCTGTCGCAAAACCGTAACACTAGTATGGTAGCATCGCAGAATGGAGACGAATACCCAAAAGCCAGCGAATGATTTGAAGCCGCCCAAAGATGCCCATTTAAGCGTAGTGCTAAACGGGATTGGAAACGGCATGATGCTGGGTGCGCTTCCGTTGGTTGGCGCCGAATTTTATTCGATGGCCACCAAAAAGCCCTTACCCGAATTTGCCCGCATTGCCGGCGTTGTTGGTTCTGTGGTTGGAGCTGTGTTTGGAGGCATGCTGGGTAACAAAGAATATCACAATCTTAATGTCTATCAGCAGCGTGTCGCTTCTGAAATCACCGCTTTGCGCACCCAAGTAAATTCATTACAGGCAAGCAATACCCAGTGGCAAGAACGCGTAAGCGCTAGCCCGACCGCCATGAATGAGCGGTCTTAATTCGCCACCAGCTTCTTCAGCGACGCTGTCACCACATCAATTTCGGCCATGCCATCAATGGTTTTTAGGCGGCCTTGCGATGCATAGTAAGGAATGATCGGTGCAGTTTGCGCGTGGTAGGCTTCCAATCGCTTGGCGACCGTTTCGGCTTTATCATCTTCGCGGCGCTTAAATTCAATGCTGCCGCACACATCGCATACATCCGGATTTTTGGGTAGCTTGAACACATCGTGGTAACCGGCGCCACATTTGCCGCAGCTGAAGCGGCCGGAAATACGCGCGACCATTTCTGCATCATCGACTTTCAGTTCAATCACCATATCCAGTTTTTTGCCCAGCGCGCCAAGCATGCTATCGAGCGCTTCGGCTTGCGGCACGGTGCGCGGAAAACCATCGAGAATAAAACCACTGGCGCTGGCACTGCGAATCGCATCGCGGATAATGCCAATCATGATGTCATCGGAAACCAAACCGCCCGCGGCCATAATACCTTTAGCCTTAAGGCCAAGCTCGGTGCCTGCGGCCACTGCTTCGCGCAGCATATCGCCAGTGGCCAGTTTGGTGAGGCCATACGCATCACGCAAGAAATCCGATTGCGTGCCTTTACCAGCGCCCGGAGGGCCTAAAAGAATGATATTCATATTAGCGCTTTCCACGAAGTTTGGCTTTTTTAATCAGGCCTTCATATTGATGCGCGAACAAATGCGATTGCACCTGCCCCACAAAATCAATCACCACGTTCACCACAATCAGCAAGCTGGTGCCGCCAAGGTAAAAAGGCACCGAATATTCTGCAATCAGAATTTCCGGTATGGTGCACACAATGCACAAATACCCTGCCCCCACCAATGTCAGGCGATTGATGATATAGGTGAAATATTCTGCCGTGTGTTTACCCGGGCGAATACCGGCAATAAACCCACCATTCTTTTTCAAATTATCAGCAGTTTCTTCGGGGTTGAACACCACCGTGGTATAGAAAAAGCTGA
>JBILFK010000082.1:0-6844 GCA_044351685.1 Rickettsiales bacterium
AAATCCAGCACGGCATTACCCACTGCCATGGCCAGCGGGTTTGAACCGTAAGTGGAACCATGCGAACCGGCAGGCATCACCTCGCCAATGCGCTGTGTCACCAGCGTTGCGCCAAGCGGAAAGCCGCCACCAATGCCTTTCGCCGAAGACGCAATATCGGGCGTAATACCAGCCTGCTCGAACGCGAACAATGTGCCGGGGCGGCCATAGCCGCACTGCACTTCATCGCACATCAGCAAAATTCCCTCGGCATCGCACAGTGCGCGCAACTCATGCAAAAAGCTATGCGGGAAAGCATGCACACCGCCCTCGCCTTGAATCGGCTCAAGCAGAATTCCCGCGGTGTTTTTACCAATAACGCGTTTTACAGCTGCCATATCGGCGAATGGCACGCGATCAAAACCCAGCAGCATAGGGCCAAAACCAGCGCGCGCATAATCGTTACCGCCTGCCGAAATGCCGCCGTAAGTGCGGCCATGAAACCCGCCTTCAAAGGTAATGATGCGTTGGCGGTAAGGTGCGCCCGTTTCATAATGGTAGCGACGCATAAATTTAATGCCCGCCTCTACCGCTTCCGCGCCTGAAGAACAGAAGAATACGGAATCCGCGAATGTGGCATCGACCAGTCGCTGCGCGAAGGTTTCAATCCCTTCGGTAAGATACATGTTCGAGCAGTGCCACAAGCGCGACGCCTGCTTGGTGAGCGCCTCGACCAGATGCGGATGCCCATGCCCAAATGAATTCACCGCGATGCCGGCGGCAAAATCGAGAATGCGCTGGCCAGTATCGGTAATTAAATACGCCCCCTCGCCGCGATCAATACGCACCGACGAACGACGGTAGATGGGAAGGTAGGGTGTAAGTGTCATAGGGGCAAAGCCCTTAGCAGTTTGCGCAGCGCAAGAAAAGGCAAATCACATGCCTGAACACTAGCTCTTCAGGCGCCAGCCACGCGTTATAAGCGTTTGCACCACAATCCATAGCGCAATGCTTGTCGCGCTTAGCACCGCTAGCCCAAGCATCGGATCGGAATCGGAATAGCCAGTGAGTGCATATCGGAAGCCATCAATCATATAAAAAAACGGGTTCGCATGGCTAACCGCTTGCCAGAAGGCGGGAAGCTGGTGAATGGAATAGAACGTGCCCGAAAGAAACGAGAGTGGTGTAACAATATAATTGGTAAGCGCGGCGATGTGATCAAACGTCAGTGAAATGACACCACCCAGAATGCCCAGCAACGCTAGCATGGTGCTTGAAAGCACAACAAATGCAACGGCCAGCAAAGGGTTTTGGACGGTAATCGGCACAAATGCCCACATGGCAAGTGATACCGAAACGCCCACCAGCGCACCGCGCGTAACGCCACCTGCTACCATCGCAAACGTGATTTCTGCAGCATTGAGTGGCGGCATCAGAATATCGATAATCACGCCCTGAATTTTCGAAAGCATGAGCGAAGATGAGGTATTGGCAAACGCATTCTGCACAATCGCCATCATGATGAGGCCGGGGGCAATAAACACTTCATACGGTAAGCCATCAATGGTGCGGGCACGGCCGCCAAGCGCCAGCGAAAGCACCGCCAAAAAGATAAGCGTGGTGACCATGGGGGCAATCACGGTTTGGTTCCACACTTTCAGGAATCGCCATGTTTCACGGATATAAAGGGTTTTCAGGCCAACCCAGTTTACAGTCATTGTTGTACTCATGGCTGTTTATTACGCAGTAACTGCAAGCGATGCAATGATGGAAATGCAAAAACGCTGGTGATGCTAGGGATACAATCGCCGAGTTAGGCTGCAGCGCTGATGAGTGGATCGTTATTGAACACGATATCGTTATTGCGCTGATAAAGCTGCGCCACGCGCTCTTGCTGGCGTTGTAGGCCATTGAACTGCGCGGCATTCACCAGTGCACTGCGTGCAACGGCAATATCTTGTGCGGAAACATCATTCGATGCCAACGCCGCATTCGCAACGGTTTGCGCGGTACGCGCGGCTTTTTCGGGGTCGCTGGTAGCGCTGGTTTGAATACCAACATCGCCACCAATCGCATAAAATTGCCCATCGGGGCCTTCCTGAAGGGTGAATTCTGGCTGCGTAGTAAGCCCTGCACCCGTCCGAAAATGTAAGGCTTCGTGCGTGCGCACGCCCACATCGGAAAGCTGCAATCTATCCAGATTTGTATTTTCAACGGAATTGAAGGCTGCTTGCCTAAAATCATCCGATGAAAATAGCGCCAACTCTTCGGTGGGGCTGAGGGTAGGTTTTGGATTGCTAAGGCTTTGCAGCGTTCCCTGTGCATCCTGCTGAGGCGCACGACGCTGATTACGCGCCGATTGTTCGCGTGCATCGGCAGTAATGCCGCTCACCGCACCTTCGGCGCGGCGCGAAGTGGTAACCGTAACGCCTTTTACATAAAGCTGGCCATCGGGCCCGACATCGTAATCATATTGGGTGGTAAGCGTGGCGCCCGGCCCGGCTTTAATCGCCAGCGACTGCGCCTTTAACTGAACCGCATTGCTTTCCGATTGAATGGCACGCAAAGCATCGGCCTGCGCAAGCGACTGGCTGCCAATGGGCGATTGCGACGCGATAAGCGCGTTAAGCGAGCTTGGAACACGGGTGACCATGCGAGCCGGATACATTCCTTAGGCGTGAAACTCATCGCTTCCTGCGACGTATTGGATTTGATTATACCCCTGTTCATTCATGGCGTCAAAGCAAAAAAGGCCAGCAAATGCTGGCCTTTTTCTTCGCACCGCTACCCGGGTAACGGCTTGAATTATAGCAATTACCTTCGATCACCGATCAGGCGCAGCAGATGCACAAACAGATTGATAAAATCGAGATACAGGGTGAGTGCGCCCATAATGGCGGTTTTTTGCGCCACATCGGCGAAACGGCCCACGCTGTAATACATTTCTTTCAGTTTCTGTGTGTCGTAGGCAATCAGGCCGGTGAACACCAGTACCGCGACTACCGAAACGATCATCGACATCATCGAGCTTTGCACAAACAGATTCACCAGTGAGGCAATGATAATACCAATCACACCCATCATCAGAAATGAACCAAACGCTGTAAGGTCGCGCTTAGTGGTGTAACCCACGAGGCTCATCGAACCAAAGGTTGCTGCCGTAATGAAGAAGGTGCGAGCAATGCTTTCGCCAGTATACGCAAGGAAAATAAAGCTCAGTGAAAGCCCCATCACACCCGCATAGACCCAGAACAGCGTTTGCGCCTTAGCAACGCTCATGTGGTGCAGGCGTGCGCCAAGGTAAAGCGCCATACCCAGCGGAGCCAGCATAATGACCCAGCCAAAAATCGACATGCTGGATGCGCCATTCGCGCCCTGCGTGAACATCAGGCTTAAAAATGCCTGTGAACTGCTGGCGAAATAGGCCACCACACCCGTGAGAATCAGGGCGCTTGTCATGTAGTTATAGACTTTCAGCATCCAGCCACGAAGGCCGGCATCAAACGCCACGGCTTCCGACTGTGCTGCCGTTGCTTGGCGGTTAAATGGGTTCATTCTTTCCTCCTAAATGTTATTATACGTATCGGCACGTGACCAATACCCGAGTAATTATATAAGGTATTATGCCCAGCGCAATCGAAACACGACAGCATATAGGGTGAATTTGGCGTAATGTAAATGGATGTAGCGAGATTATTCAGTGCCGATTTTGCTTGCCTGCCCCCCTAAACTACTGTAAGCGCACACTCCCTTGTGGTTCCAGGTATTGGCATACCTCGGCGCCCGAGCGAAACGCGCTTCAGTGTTATTCAAGGCCAGCAGGCCAAGTTAGCCTTAAATGCGTTTCATGGTGCATTCACCAGAGTGCGCTGAAAACATTATTTTTATCTATGGAGAACCAAATGCCAAAATTGAAGTCCAAAAGTGGGGCGAAAAAGCGTTTTTCGTTCACTGCTACTGGGAAGGTGAAAGCCAACCAGGCGGGCAAGCGCCACATGATGCGCCGTCGCTCGCAACGTTTCATTCGCGATCAACGTGGTACCACGATTCTCAATGAATCGGATGCACGCATCGTTAAAAAATTCTTACCATACGGCTAGGAGGATCTCATGGCACATGTTAAACGTGGGGTTACCAAGAAAGCCCGTCACAAAAAACTTCTTTCAATGGCAAAAGGCTATCGTGGCCGTTCCAGCACCTGCTACCGCCCCGCTTTGGAGCGTGTAGAAAAGGCTCTGCAGTACGCTTACCGCGATCGTCGTGCTAAAAAACGCACCTTCCGTGCACTGTGGATTCAGCGTATTAACGCTGCCGCCCGCGAGCATGGTCTGGTGTATTCGCAATTCATGAACGGCCTGAACAAGGCTGGTGTTGAGATCGACCGCAAAGTTCTGGCCGATATCGCCGTGCATGATGCCGCGATGTTCAAAGAACTTGCAGGCAAAGCCCAAGCCGCGCTTGGTCAAGCCTAAGCAATGTGCGGGCCCCTTCTGGGGCCCGCCTTTCTTCTAACGCATATCGGCATTCTGCCGATGGTAGTTTAAATTTTATGTCGCTCGACTCTCTCAAAGAACGCGCCCTTGCTGCCATTGCTGCCAGTGAATCAGTTCGCGCGCTCGAAGATGTTCGCGTAGGGTATTTAGGCAAAAGCGGTGAAGTCACCGCACAATTAAAAACCTTAGGTACATTGCCCCCCGAAGAACGCAAGGCGCACGGCGCGGCCATTAATGCCCTCAAAGATACAGTTACTGAAGCACTCGAAGCACGAAAAGCGCTGCTTGAAGCCGCTGAAATGAATGCGCGCCTCGCTTCCGAAACACTGGATATTACCTTGCCGCACGCGCCTTCTATGCGTGGCAGCATTCACCCGATTACGCAGGTGATTGAAGAACTCACCGCCATTTTTGCCGATTTTGGCTTTACGGTCGCCGAAGGCCCGCAAGTGGAAGATGATTTCCATAACTTCACCGCGCTGAATATTCCCGAAAGCCACCCGGCACGCCAAATGCACGATACGTTCTATTTGCAGGGCGAAGGTACGGCTGCGCCCGTGCTGCGGACGCATACCTCGCCGGTGCAAATTCGTACGATGGTTTCACAAAAACCGCCGATTCGCATTATTGCCCCCGGCCCCACTTACCGCTGCGATTCCGACCAGACACACACACCCATGTTTCACCAAATCGAAGGTTTGGTGATTGAAAAACAGGTGCATATGGGGCACTTGAAGGGCTTGCTTCACGATATGCTTGCGGCCTTTTTTGGGCTTGAAAAATTACCCATGCGCTTTCGCGCAAGCTTCTTCCCGTTCACCGAACCTTCGGCCGAAGTTGATATTGGCTGCAAGCGTGGGCGCGATGCGCTGACGATTGGCGAAGGTGGCGATTGGCTAGAGGTTGCCGGCTGCGGCATGGTACACCCGAATGTGCTTAAAAATTGCGGCCTCGACCCCGCCGAGTGGCAAGGCTTTGCCTTTGGCTTTGGTATCGAACGCCTTGCTATGCTGAAATACAATATTCCCGATTTACGCACCTTTTTTGCGGGTGATGTGCGCTGGCTCAAGCATTACAGCTTCCCGCCACTAAATATCCCCTCACTGGTGAAGGGAGTTGGCTAATGAAATTCCCTCTCTCGCTTCTTAAGCGCTTCCTGACTACCGATGCAACGCTCGCGGCGCTGTGCGAAAAACTCACTGCCATTGGCCTTGAGGTAGACGGCGTAGAAGATGCCTCGGCCACCCTCGCCCCGTTTGTGGTAGCGCATATTCTGGAAGCATCACCGCACCCCAATGCAGGTAAGCTGCAAGTATGTAAAGTGAAAGCCGTACAAGGCGAATTGCAAATTGTATGCGGCGCGCCCAATGCCCGCGCTGGCCTGAAGGTGGCGCTCGCCAATATTGGCACCATCATACCCACCAATGGGCTGGAAATTAAAAAATCGAAAATCCGCGATGTGGAAAGCCAGGGCATGTTATGCTCGGCGGCAGAGCTTGGCCTGAGCGCCGACTCGGAAGGGATTATCGAACTGCCCGAGGGCGCTGAAATTGGCAAAAGCATTGTCGATGTGCTTGGCCTTGGCGATGCCGTAATTGATGTCAATGTTACCGCCAACCGTGGCGATTGTTTAAGCGTGTATGGTATTGCACGCGATTTAGCTGCCGCAGGCATGGGCACGTTAAAACCGCTTTGTGTACCAGCGATTGATGCTACCGAACCATTGCCACTTACCATCAGTATTGCCGCTGGCGCTGGCTGCACGGCGTTTTTTGGTCGTGTGATTCGTGGCGTTAAAAACGGTGCGTCGCCTGAATGGCTGCAACGTACGCTTACGGCAGCTGGCATGCGGCCTATTTCAGCGCTGGTGGATATCACCAATTATTTCTCGCTCGCGTTTGGCCGTCCGCTACATGTGTATGATCTGGCAAAGCTTCAGGGCAACATTACTGTGCGGAGCGCGCATGAAGGCGAAACACTCGCCGCCCTGAACGATAAAACCTACACACTCACCGCCAGCGATAGCGTGATTGCCGACGATGCAAAGTGCCTAGGGCTTGGCGGTATTATGGGCGGTAGTGAAACGGGCGTAACCGACACCACCACCGATGTATTGCTGGAAGTGGCGCTGTTCGATAAAATTCGTATCGCGCAAACGGGTCGCCGCTTGCAAATTGATTCCGATGCTCGCGCACGTTTTGAACGTGGTGTCGATGCCGGATTTTTAGAACAGGCCGATGCTCGCGCCACCGATTTGATTTTGGAACTATGCGGTGGCAAGGCAACCTTGTCCATGCTTGCGGGTAGCATTCCCCCTAACACATTACGCATTGCGTATGATGTTGCGGCCATCACTGCACGTGGGGGTATCG
>JBILFK010000083.1:0-6826 GCA_044351685.1 Rickettsiales bacterium
TCATTGATGTACTTTCGGCCATGAATACCGGCCATGATGGCTCGATGGCTACCATTCACGCCAACTCGCCGCGTGATTGCCTTTCGCGCCTTGAAAATCTGGTGGCCATGTCCTCGGTGAATATTCAGGCCGAATCGCTGCGTTATCAAATCGCCAGCGCCGTGCATCTGATTGTACAAATCCAGCGCATGAGCGATGGCAAGCGCCGCATTACGCAGGTGGAAGAGCTTGCCGGGTTTGAATCGGGGCGTATCCTCAGCCAGACACTGTTTCAATACCGCGTGAAGGGCATGAACCGCGATGGTTCACTCGACGGCGAATTTATTGCCAACCCGTTCCGCCCGAAATTTTTACCACAGGCAGAATATTTTGGCCTCGCTGAGGAAATTTTGTCGTGTTTACCCTCGCCTGCGTAAGCCAGCTGCGCTAAACTTCCCGCATGGATTTACTTCTTGCACTCGCCATCGCCATTGGCGGCTATATGGTTCTGATTATCCTGTTTCCCGGTTTGGTTCCCTCGGGCGGGGGCGACCATACCAAGCAGGCGCTTGAGCGCATTTATCAGGAAACCCACGGCGATGGCACTTCGGAAGAGGCCTCGGTGCTCAAAGAACAATTGGGCGAAGAATCGTCGTTTGTGCGAACGCTGTTTTCGCTGCCCTTGATGCAGCCGCTTTACGAAGCCGCATTGCAGGCAGGCTATCAGCAAAATCTTGATGGGTTTTTAAAACTCATTCTGTTCAGCGTAATAGGCAGTTTTGCGGTGTGCGTGATGTTGGGCATGGGTATTATGTCAGTGTTTATGGCGCTAATTCTGGGGTATCTCATCCCGTATCGGCACTGCAATAAGCGCCTGCGCAAACGCAACAACCAGTTTATCGAGCAATTTCCCGATGCGCTCGATATGATCGTGCGCTCGGTGCGTTCGGGCTTTCCGCTCACCACCGCGTTGCAAATGCTTGCAGAAAATACCGAAGACCCCATTCGCGCTGAATTTCGCCAGGTCGTCGATGAGCTCACCGCCGGGCGCAGCGTAAGCCAGGTGTTGTCGCGCCTTGCCAGCCGCATTAACGAACAAGATGTGAAGTTTTTTGCGGTCGTGCTTTCGGTGCAGCAGGAAACCGGCGGTAATCTTGGCGAGATTATCACCAACCTTTCGAGCATTCTGCGTAAGCGCAAGCAGCTGCGCAATAAAATCATGGCGCTCACCTCGGAAGGGCGCGCCACCGCTTATGTGCTGGGCGGGCTGCCTATTTTCGTGTTTGCCATTATTTATGTGATGCAACCCTCGTATCTGGCACCATTCTTCAACGACCCGATTGGCTTTGCCATGCTGGGCACCGTAGGCGCGCTGATTGGAATTTGCGCGTTTGTGGTGAAACAAATGGTGAATATGGATATTTAATGCAGCAGTATGTTTCCGCAGCGATAGTATTTATTTTAGTGCTGGTAGCATATGTGGCCTTTGATCGGTTTATTGCCGCGAAAAAAAGCCGCCAAGCTCTGCGTGCCCGTATTGGTGCTGACGGCATTGTACGGCAGGAAGATGAGCCCCTGTTTTCCTACGATCACGACCCCAGCTCGCGCGCGCAAACCTTAGCCACTATCATGGAAAAAATGGGTATTCATGTGCAAGAAGCCTTGCGCCCGCTCGAGAAAAAATTTGCCCAAGCCGGTATTGTTTCGCCCGATACACCGATTTATTTTCTGTTCATGCAGCGCGTGGGCGTGATGGGCTTTATTGCGCTGGGTGGCATTTTTTTACTGAGTGCTTCAGGGTTTTTTGACTATGTGCTTGCCATGATTCTGATTGGGCTTGGGGTGTATGGCCCCAAACTCTATCTGCAAAACGCCATTCAAAAACGCAAGCAGGTGCTTACCCGCGCCTTCCCCGACACGCTCGATTTATTGCTGATTTGCACCGAATCGGGCCTCGCGCTTGATGCCTCGATGAACAAGGTGTGCGCCGAGCTTGGCCGCGCCTACCCGGAAATGACCGCCGAACTGAACCGCACACGGCTTGAGCTTGCGCTGCTGAATGACCGCGTGCGGGCGCTTACCAACCTTGCCGAGCGCACCGATCTGGTGGCGTTTCGTGCCCTCACCGCATCACTCATTCAATCGGAGCGCTTTGGCACTAGCTTAACCGATACATTGCGTGTGCTTTCCGAAGATTTCCGCCTCACGCGCCTTTCGCACGCCGAAAACAAGGCGGCAAAAATCCCTGTATACATGACCGTGCCGCTGATTTTTCTGCTCATGCCTGCCTTTTTGCTTATTGTGCTTGGCCCGGCAATTATTGGCTTTATGCGCTCGGGCAACCCGATGTTGGGCGGCTAGAAATGTTACGTTGCGCCCAGCATTTTCTCCTGAAAATGCTATGGCGCGCAGCTTCGCTGGCTCATGGCTGACTCCGGCTACTGCCGTCGCATTACAAAACAGACAGAATTCAAGGGATTGCCAACTGGGTGCGAAAGCCTATATCACTGGCGCATGCCCGCACTTGAACTTATTTCCAGCTATCAGCCGCAAGGCGACCAACCTGCTGCCATCGAAGCGCTGCTGAAGGGGCTGGAGGCACACAAACGCGATCAGGTGCTACTCGGCGTTACCGGTTCGGGCAAAACCTATACTATGGCGCAAATTATTGCGCGCACGCAGCGCCCGGTGATTATTATGGCGCATAATAAAACGCTCGCCGCGCAGCTTTACAGCGAAATGAAGCATTTTTTCCCGAACAATGCGGTGGAGTATTTTGTTTCCTATTACGATTATTATCAGCCCGAAGCCTATGTGGCCAAAAGCGATACGTTTATTGAAAAAGAAGCGCAGATTAACGAAGAGATCGATCGTATGCGCCACAGCGCCACCCGCGCCCTGCTCGAGCGGCGCGACTGTGTGCTGGTGGCATCGGTATCGTGCATTTACGGTATCGGTTCGGTAGATACCTATAAAAGCATGACCATGCCACTGAAGGCAGGCCAAGATATTTCGCAGCAAGCGCTGCTCAAACGCTTTATTGAATTGCACTACACGCGCAACGATATGGGGTTTGTGCGCGGCACCTTCCGCGTGCGCGGCGATAATGTCGATATTTACCCTGCCCACCTTGAAAGCGAAGCCTGGCGCTTATGTTTTTTTGGCGACGAGCTGGAACAGATTTACGCGTTTGACCCACTGACCGGCGAAAAAGGTGAAACATTCGGTGAAGTGACGCTTTATGCCAACAGCCACTATGTCACGCCGCGCCCCACCATTGATGCCGCAATTAAACAAATTAAAGCCGAACTGAAAACCCGCCTCGACTGGTTCAACAAACACGGTAAATTGCTCGAAGCGCAACGCCTAGAGCAGCGCACGGTGTTTGATATCGAAATGCTGGTGGAAACGGGCATGTGCCGCGGCATCGAAAATTATTCGCGTTATCTCGCCGGCACCGCCGAGGGCGAACCGCCACCCACCTTGTTTCAATATATTCCACAGGATGCGATTTTATTTGTCGATGAATCGCACGTGACCCTGCCGCAAGTGCGCGGCATGTATAACGGCGACCAGGCGCGCAAACGCGTGCTTTCCGAACACGGGTTCCGCTTGCCTTCGTGCCTTGATAACCGGCCATTGAAGTTCGAAGAATGGGATGCACGCAGGCCGCAAACCATTCACGTATCCGCCACCCCGAGCGAGCTGGAGATTGGTATGTCGGGCGGTATTTCGGCTGAACAAGTGATTCGCCCCACCGGCATTATCGACCCGCCTTGCATTGTGCGCCCGGTAGCGCAACAAGTGGATGATTTGCTGGCCGAAGCGCGCGCCACGGTTTCCAAAGGCATGCGCGTGCTGGTGACCACACTAACCAAAAAAATGGCCGAAGAACTTTGCGATTATATGGACGAAACGGGCATTAAGGTGCGTTATTTGCATTCGGACATTGATACACTTGAGCGTGTGCAGATTATTCGCGATTTGCGCCTCGGCACCTACGATGTGCTGATTGGCGTGAATTTGCTGCGCGAAGGCTTAGATATTCCCGAATGCGGGCTGATGGCCATTCTGGATGCCGATAAAGAAGGGTTTTTGCGCAGCAAAACGTCGCTGGTGCAAACGATTGGCCGGGCGGCGCGCAACATTGATAGCCGGGTGATTCTTTACGCCGATAAAATGACCGATTCGCTGCAATATGCGCTCGATGAAACCGCACGCCGGCGCAGCATTCAGCAGGCGCATAATATCGCCCATAACATCACCCCACGCAATGTGAGTGCGGGAATTGGCGAGGCCATGCAAAAACCTGAAGAAGCCGCCGATGGCGATTTCATGGTGCCGCTGCACGCCACCACCGCCTTTGAAAGCATGAGCACCGACGCGATGGAAAAGCGTATTGGTAAGCTGAAAAAGGAAATGCTGAAACTAGCGAATGATCTGGAATTTGAAAAAGCCGCCAAGCTGCGCGACGAAGTGAAGCAGCTTGAAAAATTGCTGATGGATCTGCCGAATTAAAAATCTGGAGGCAGCAGTGCCGTGCCCGCAATGCGCTGGAATCGGTCTAAGCCGTGCCCTAAGTCTCTTTCATTTACGGATTCACCCACGGAAAAGAGTGCTCTTGCTTCAGCATTGCTTAAGCCGCCACCAATTCTAATACCTGCATGCGGCAATTCATCAGGCAATGCTGCCTCAATACTGCTTATGGCCACGCGTGTTCCATCCGTATAGACGCCATCCGCTTGCAATGGCTCGCCTGAATATTCGGTGGCGCCAATATTACGCAGCAATCTTTCAAATCGGATTTTATCTGCATTATTTAATGTTTCTGGCGTTACGGATGCGCTGCGCGAAAAAACATCCTGAAAATAAGAAAAATCATCCGATATTTCCTGCCTTAGAAGTCTGTCTGCCCTGTTAATTTCAGTCTGGTCGGGGATGGGCCTGGGTGGGCTCTCGTCAGTGTATCCGATAATTTTGGCGTTAAACACGGCTGCTTTTGCCGCGTCAACGGCGGACAAGGCGGCCGGTGTTACTTCAGGACTGGGCGGATTAACAGGTTCCGGTTGTGGGAAATTTTTATCTACACGTACATCCGCTTCAGGATGTTGCTGTAATATAATCCTTCGGTCTGCCTCGGAGGCAACCGTAATCCACGTATACGGATCATCTCCTTCCTGATTAATTATGTAATCAATATTCGACCCATCAGGGCGACGAAATACTGGTCCACCATCATCTTGCTCTTCGGTCATTGCGCTTTTCCTTTAATTGTTTTCAAAAACAATGCTTAGAATATCAGCAATACGCATGATTGATTAAATTTTAGTTAACCGCGTTATCGCGTTGGCTGAAAATTATGCGCCAATCCATTCCTGAACGCGCCCACTTCTCCTTCTATAAAAAAAGGCTAGGTTCGTAGCACGCGCATATGAAAGAATTATGGCGGCGCGAGTTTAATCTCGCCTGCCCGATTGTTGCGCAACACGCAGTGCAGCAATTTTGTGCTTTGCACACACAATATATCGTGGTACCTCTAGCGATGCCTACTATCGCTAGTTAAAATAACTTTTAGAAAATTAACGATATTTTGAGGATTGGCGACGTATTCTTAAACCTACGCTACATATCCGCCCTGCATATTTGTGCAGGTAACGCTAGGAGACTTTACCATGGTGCCCATGTTTGAAAATTCGCAGCTCTATAACTTAAAAGAGATGCAGCGCGCAGGCATGGCGCCGATTCGCATGATGGCGAATGCCACCAAGCATTTATTTTCCAACCCGCTGCACCCAATGTCGTATACCGGCCTTGGCCGCCATATGGCTGCCGCTGGCGAGTTGCTCGAACGCATTACCCAATCGTACCCGAAGCCAGAATTTGGCATTAAAACCACGCTGGTCGAAGGCAAACCGGTGGATGTGTGGGAAGAAGTGCTGCTCGAAAAACCCCTGTGCAAACTGAAGCGGTTTAAGCGCAACACCAAACGCAAAGATTCCAAAATTCTACTGGTTGCGCCCATGTCGGGGCACCATGCCACGCTGCTGCGCGGCACCGTGGAAGCACTATTGCCGCACCACGATGTCTATATTACCGATTGGCTCGATGCGCGCGAAGTGCCGCTGTTTAAGGGCGAATTTAATCTCAATACCTATGTCGATTACCTGATCGAATTTTTGCGCCATATTGGCCCGAATTGCCACACGATGGCAGTATGCCAGCCCTCGGTGCCGCTGTATGCTGCGGTGGCGCTGATGAACGAAGATAACGACCCCTGCGCCCCGCGCACCATGACCCTGATGGGTGGGCCGATCGATACACGTAAAGCCCCCACCAAAGTAAACACGTTTGCCAAAGAACACCCGATGAGCTGGTTTGAAAGCAACGTGATCACCCGAGTGCCACTCAATTATCCGGGCTTTATGCGCCGTGTGTATCCGGGCTTTTTGCAGCTAACAGGCTTCATGACGATGAACCTTGATCGCCATGTGGGCGAGCATATTAAATTGTTCCAGCATCTGGTACAGGGCGATGGTGAAAGCGCCAATTCGCACCGCGGCTTTTATAACGAATATCTTTCGGTGGCTGATTTACCTGCCGAATTTTACCTGCAAACCATCGACGAAGTGTTCCAGAAACACGCGCTGCCCAACGGCACGTTCATGCACCATGAGCGCCGCGTGAACCCCGGTGCCATCAACAAAACCGCCATTTTAGCGATTGAGGGCGAACTCGATGATATTTCCGGTGTCGGGCAAACACTCGCCTCGCTTGAAATTTCCACTGGCCTCAAAAAAGAAATGAAAAAATACCACCTGCAAATGGGTGTCGGGCATTACGGTATTTT
>JBILFK010000014.1:0-19703 GCA_044351685.1 Rickettsiales bacterium
GATTACGCGGTATTGCTGCTAACCTGCACGCTTGGTTCTATTGGTGCGGCGGGCATTCCTTCGGGTTCTATCATTTTTATGGGTATGGTGCTACACTCGGTAGGCTTACCGATTGAAGGAATAGGCCTTCTACTTGGCGTTGACCGCGTGCTGGATATGGTGCGCACCACCATTAATATCACCGGCGACTGCGCGATTACGATGATTGTCGATAGCACGGAAAAAACATTGAATACCGATGTATATCACGATAAACGCCTGTAACGGCTTTTTATAACCAAAGGACTTAAATTATGATGATGGGGTACCCTATCTGGATGTGGGCTGCATTTCTTGCGATTGTTGGCGCCTTGTTAATTTTTGACCTGACAGTAATGCACCGCAAAGATAAAGAAATTAAAGCCAAAGATGCGATGCTTACCTGCCTGTTCTATTTTGGTTTGGCCATGGCATTCAATGGCTGGGTTTTCTATGATCTCGGTGACAAAGCCGGTTACGAATTCCTCATGGGTTACCTGATCGAGCTTTCGCTCAGCGTGGATAACCTGTTTGTTTTTGTGCTTATTTTCTCACATTTCATGGTACCCAAGCAATACCAGCACCGCGTGCTGTTCTGGGGCATTCTGGGTGCGGTATTCTTCCGCGCTATCATGATTGGTCTTGGCACAACAGTAGTCAAAGAATTCTCAGATATCCTTTATATCTTTGGTGCCTTCCTTATTTACACTGGCATAAAAATGCTGATTGCGGTGGATAGCGAACCGGATATGGAAAATAACCGCGTGGTTACCTTCATGCGCCGTAATTTCCGTGTTACCAGTGGGTTTGAGGGCAATCGCTTCTTCGTAAAGCGCGATGGCAAAACCTGGATGACCCCACTTTTTATTGTGCTGATGCTGATTGAAGTATCGGACATAGTATTCGCGGTCGATTCGATTCCGGCGATTTTTGCGATTACCCACGACCCATTCATCGTATTCACCTCGAACATCTTTGCGATTCTGGGTTTGCGCTCGCTCTATTTCGCCATTGCGGCGATTGTTCACCGCTTCCATTATCTCAAATATGGCCTGTCGATTATTCTGGTATTTATCGGTATTAAAATGCTGCTGAACCACCATTTTGAAGCAAAAATCATATCGACCGAACTGTCGCTTGGTTTTACGGTGCTAACGCTTGCGGCATCGGTAGCGATTTCGATGGTAAAAACCCGTGGTGGCGCACCTGCTGAAACGGTGGGTTGGGTGCCCGGATCTGCTAGCAAGCCTGAACCCAAAAACGAGCAATAATGATGCGTTTTCCTTTCCGGCTGCTCCCTACAACTCCGAAGTTTGATTTTGTGCGCGTGCGCTGGCTTGGCTTTGCGTTCAGCATTCTTGGGGTCGCGCTTACGGTGTTTTTGTTTTTTAACAAAGGCCTTAATTTGGGCATCGATTTCTCTGGTGGTATCTTGTTTGAAGTGCGATCAGAGCAAGCGACAGATATTGGCAAAATGCGCACACTGCTAGATACCCCTGAAGTGGGTAGCGCTACCCTGCAGCAAATTGGCGATGACCGCACGGTGATGATTCGCATTCAACCAAAAGAAGGGCTGTCGCAAGCAGAATTGGTCGAGCAGGTGAAAACCACACTGAATGAAGGCTACGGATCGCCCATTGAATACCAACGCGTCGATTATGTTGGCCCGCAAGTGGGCGATGAAATGATACAAGGAAGCATGATTGCGGTGGCGCTTGGTATGCTTGGGATTATGCTGTATTTATGGTTCCGCTTTGAGTGGCAGTTCGGCTTAGGCGGTGTACTGGCCATGCTGCATGATGCAATACTGGTGGTCGGATTTTATTTGGTAACAGGCATTGAGTTTAACCTGACATCGGTTGCCGCAATCCTCACCGTGATTGGCTATTCGATTAACGACTCGGTGGTTATCTACGACCGTATCCGCGAGAATATGCGTAAATATAAAAAGAAATCGATTGAAGAAATCATCAACCAGTCGGTAAATGAAACCTTATCGCGCACGATTCTTACGGGCGGCACGCTGGTGCTAGCAGTTTCCACCTTTGTGATCTATGGCGGCGATGTGCTGTATGGCTTTAGCCTTGCCATGCTGGTGGGCACGATTATTGGCACGTTCTCGTCGATTTATGTTTCTGCAACGATTCTAGTGTATATACGCCCACGTGAAACCGAGGCACTTGCAGCGTCTGCGAAGTCTGCCTAATCCACCTTGACCTATTTTCTGGCTTCGCTACATTGCGGCATCGCATATGGGAGGCCTCAATGAAATTACTTCGCAGCTTCATGCTTATTTCCATGCTTGGCGCACTTGCCGCGTGTGATCAATATGCGCTCACGACATATCCGTTCCCGCCAAACTATGCGACCACGCAGGAAGTGCCCCCTACCTCTATTCCCATTCCTCCGGCCAAATATTCTAAAAAATACTGGGAAGACACCAACGAAATCATCGAAAAGCAAAAGCACCTTACCGAGGCTGATCGCAAGGCGATTACCGATGAGATCGATGTGAAACCTGAAATCATTGTCGAAAAAACCTTTGGTAAAGATTTTAACCGCACCAACCTTCCCAAAACCCATCTGCTGCTATTCAAAGTAGGTAGCGACAGCTGGCGCATTGGTGATTATGCCAAAGAATACTGGAACACCGACCGCCCGTGGGAAAACTCAAAGCAAGTGCAGCTTCTAGTGCCACCCATTTACAGCCCCGCCTATCCTTCGGGCCATACCACTTCAAGTTTTGTGTGGGCAGAAGTGCTAGCGCAGTTAGCACCATGCCAACGCACGAATGTCTATGCAACCGCGCAGGCCGTGGCCGAACACCGCAAGCTCGCTGGCGCCCATTATGCACATGATCTGGAAGGCGGCAAATTGCTTGCCAGCAAAATTGTGGCAGTGGTTACCACCAAGCCTGAATTTCAAAAAGATTTCGCTGAAGCCCAGGCAGAGTTACGCAACTTTGTGGTAAGCCGTACAGGCAAAACCTGCTGCTTTAACAATCGGTAGGGTTACGCTGCTAGTTTTGCAAGCCGCTGCTCGGCGGCAGCCAGTTTGCTGATGCCGCGCGTTAATTCCTCTGTTTCGTTGCAGAAGCTGAAACGCACATGCCAATCCGCTGCGGCGGCCGGTGAATCTGGTGCGTAAAACGCAGTCCCTGCCACGGCACACACGCCCGCAACATTCACCAGGTAACGCAACATCGCAGCAGGTGAATCAATGCGGAAGCTTTTGCCATCTGGCGTTGCGTCTGCTGGCACCTGCAAACCGATGAGGCCAGAAAAATCGATCCAGCCATAAATGGTTGCTTGCGGGGGCGCCATGCGCGCATAACGTAGCTTGCTGATACCCTCGATAAGCAGTGCGCGCTTCTGCATCAGGGCGGCTTGTGTGCGGGTGATAAACCCATCGCCAAACATCAGGGCGGCCTGCACTTCCAGTTGGTTGCGCGCACTCATGCCGCCACCAATCGATTCGTTGTAGCTTTGTAGGCTTTCGAGCAGGGTAGTGTTGCGTGTAATCACCCAGCCCACGCGTGAATCGGCCATACCATATTCCTTCGAAGCGGTACGGAACACCGCCATGCGGCCTTCGGCAAACAAGGCTTTTTCGTGTGCACCGCGCATCAGCACCGTGGCGATATCATAGGGTTCGCTGTCAAACACCAATTTGCCATACGGGTCATCCATCACCAGCACAGTATGTTTGGTGTGTGTGCGGATGATACCAATAATCTCTTCGCGCTCAACGGCGCTGTAATTGGCACCTGTGGGGTTGCTTGGCGCATTGATAAACACAATCGCCGGTTCTTCGCCCTGTGCCAGCGCGGCTTGCAGTTCTGCGGGCGACATAATGCCCCGCCCTGCGGTATCCACCTCATGTAACATCGTGGCGGGCGGAAATAAATCATAGTTAGTGGGCCAGCCCGGTGCGGCCAGCAGCACCGTTTTATTAGCCTGCGATGTCAGGTAATAAAGCGCACCGGAAAGCGCACCCTTGCCGCCATTGCCTACCATCACGTGTTTGGTTTCGGCGTCGATTCCGGTATCCTGCATGAAATGTTTGGCAATCGCCGCACGCAAACTTGGAATACCGGTGGTTTCAGAATAGGCGCGCGCCTTGCCCGCCGGGCGCAGCATATAAAGCGGGTTGGTTTTATGTTCGGGTTTGGCGGCTTCGCTGCGCAATTGCTGCACCCAGCTCTGCACTTCTTCTTCGGTGGGTTTGGGGAACAGATCGCCCACCGTGAACATATCGACCTGCACGCCGAGTTTTTGTGCATCTTGTGCCAGCTTACCTGCACTCATGGTGGGCGAACGGCGAAGTGTTTGCGGGCGAATATAGCGGTAAAGTGCGGTCATGGGTTCCCTCGTATGTGTTACCTGCCATGTAGCGCAGCTAATAAAAAATGCAACTAGCGAATCGCCAATCGCATTTCGGTGGGCACATGTTCGCTAAGGTATTGCTGGGCGGTATCGTGGCTATTAATCAGGCGCAGCGCACTGCGCAGTTGCCCCAATAACGCTTTCCAGTCGGCAGGGATTTGTAAGTAGCGATGCTGCGGCAATACCCATGCACTTGGCAGTGCTTCGCCCGATTGCCATACATGGCTCCACGGCTTGAAGGCGCTATCACCCACCGTTACTGGTTCGCAGTCATCGGAAATATGGGGAATCAGCATCATGCCCTGCGATGCGTGGCGGAGTAAGAAAAATTTTGCATCATCCATCTGCAAGCGCGGCAAATACCCTTCGATACGCACCGCCGTATTTCGTGACATATGGCGCATGGTATAAAGCAGCTGATAGGCGTTCAGCACCGCATCGAAATTGGGTTTATTCTGAATGATCACGCAGGCATTGAACGCTTTGTATTGCGCGGGGCGAAAGCGATATTCTTGTTCCTTGTAGTAAATAATCGAATAATCGAACGCCATGTTCTCAAGCGGCCGATGCCCAAGATACGGCAAAAATTCGTGATGCACCTGCAGATGCCGTGATTCTGGCCTTCCATCGAGCACAATTAGCACATCGGCATCAATGTGGCGGGGTAAGCCCAAACGCATCGCATCGTAATCGGGCAATTCGCACACCACCTCATGCGAAAGCAATACCGCGCTTGGGCTAATCGCTTCGTGTGGCCATAAATCCAGCAAGGCAGTGGTGGTTTGATAGGTAGGCCACATGGTGTATGGCAAGGCTTCGTTATTCAGCCACAGGCTAAGCACCACCCCTTCCGGTTTTACCTGCGTGCGCCATGTGCCCTGCACACGCGCTGGGGGCGCTTCATCAGTAAACTTCCACAACATCTTGCATCTGCGGCGCACGAAGGTTAAAGCGCACATCAATGCGCCGGTTCGGTGTCAGGTTCACAACATCAACAGGCCGGCGCTCGGCATAGGCGCTTACGCCAAGCACGGGCTCGCCCTTACGGTTATTCAGCGAAGCCTCCAGCGATGGCTGATCGGCCACTAGTGCTTTATACACAGTAATCGCCCGGAATGCCGAAAGCTCCCAGTTGCTCATCCCTTTGCCGCTATAGGGTTGTTTATCGGTGTGGCCTTCGATCAGAATCGATTCAAGCAGCGTGGTGCGCGGAATGTTGTTACAGGCTGGCAAGCTATTGCCAAACTGTTCGATGGTGCAGGGAAGCACCTCGGCGAATACGTCTGCCAGTGCCGAAATAGCGCTGGTACCTTTTGCAGAAAGTGTCCATTGCGCAGAATCGAATAATAAATCTTCCGGCAAGCGAATCAGGCCATTTTCGTAATCAACAATGATCGTATAGCCGCGCTGCTGCATGCGTTCGGCGATGGCACGTAGAATATCCTGGCGCACAAGATCAATACGGAGCACTTCGTCGGCAGTTTTTTGGTGGTGTGCCGTAGCATCCTCGTAGCGCATGGCAAAGGCCATCAACATTAACAGAAAAAGAAAAATAATCCCCACCAGCAAATCGGTGAACGACATGAAGAAATGGTCGTTACCTTCATCGTGATACGATGGTGAGTGGCGCGACACGTGTTACGCTACCTGCGCGGGTTGCACCAGTTTCAACGATACTTCGGCGGCAATATCATCGGCCATATGCTGGAATTTGCGGGTGGTTTCATGCTGCGCGGTGATCCAGTCGAACATCAATTGTTCCACGGTAATCAGCTGCGTGCGCGATTCCATGAGGCCACAGAATTGATAGGTAAGCCGGCTGACATTGTTGAGCAATAATTTTTGCGTTGCCGAAAGCACGAGGCTAAGCGAGATACCCATCACCGACGTGATAAATTTTAGGCTGGCCACTTGCAGCAACTGCACCAGCGATTGCTGCAGATCAGAAATTTTTCCGGCATTGGCAAGGCCGCTTGCGGCGATAGAAATCGCGGCCACCAAACCGATAAACGTAAAAAACAACCCAAGGCTGATAAGGTAACCGGGTAATGCGTTGGTGAGGCGTAAATTGATACGTGGCGAAAGCAAGGTGACTTCATGAAAAAATTCGTGCGGGCGGCGCGTAATCATTACCACATCGCGGTTGCGGTCCATCACCAGCGTTTTATCAAATTCTTTCCACGCGCCAGCAAACACCGGCTCGCGCACAAAATGATCGCGCAGCGATTCGTAATCTCGGAAAAAGCCGCGCGGCCCATCGGTAGTGTTCAGAAGATTAATACCCCGACGCAGCACATGAGTAAGGCCGGTAGTGCGCACCCATACATCGCCGAGTGAGAAAAAGAAAATTGCGAACATAAACATGCAGAACCATAGGGGTGCATGCGGGTTGGCAATCAGATCAATAAAATCGTTCCACATACCGTGGGTTATAGCAACCCCGCCGCAAAGCGCAAGCGCACTTTACGCCGAAAACACCCCGTGCAACAACCAGCGTTGCAAATATCCGGGTAATGCCGCAGCCAGTGTTTCGGGCGGTGTGGCGATGGTTGCGAGTGCATCGCCAAACGGCACGCCGTTACATAACGCCTGCAAAAGCTTGTATTCATCGGGCGCAAGCACCATGCGCTGCACATTGCGCGGGTGGCGCACCACACATAAATATTCCGACGCGTGCGCAACCCCTTCTGTTTCAGTACCCTCACGAAAGGCGCTAAGATACGCATTCGCCTCGCGTGGCAATTCAAGTAATTTCAGGGCGGCGCGCGGCGTGAATACACGCACGGCCAACGCCTCCATATCCATTGCAGCAAGTGCGGAAGGTTCCAGCGCTTCGCTATCAGGCTTCCAGAACACTTCGGTGATCGCCGCTTCAAGGCGCGCCAACGATTGCGCCAATGCATCATGTGTGGTGGTGCTACAAAAAAACTCGGCGAAGTGTAGCGGATAATGATTCAAATCCCAGACATGCGAGGGGGTGGCGCGCACAAATGCGTGCAATGCTTCCTGCAATGCTTCTGCACCGATGTAATATTCAAGCGCCGGGTAATCCATGCGCGTTGCCTGCTCAAGGCGAATTTCATACGCATCGAGATACACCTGCAAACGTTTGTTGGCCGGGAATTCGTTATCGCGCGCGCGCTTGATAAGCGGTAGCATGGCGGCATGTTCTTCGTGCACAATGGCGCGGTGGAACGCTTGCAGCTGCGAAGCATACTGACTCATGCGGCACCCTGTAATGCGGTGGCATTATCTATTGCTTCGGCTTTGGCAATTTCAGCCAGCAGCACATCAAATTCCGGTATCTCTTCATCCCACTCTATCATGGTGGCGCGCGCCCCCATACGTTCGCGCGTGTAACGATACAGCGCCCATACTTCATCGATCACATGTGCATCATGGGTATCAATAATATGGCTGCCTTTATTGCGGTGGCCAGCCAGATGGTATTGCACCACCGATGCGGCAGGAATGGCATCGATATACGCCTTCGCATCCCAGCCATGATTAAAACTGCTGACATACACATTATTGATATCGAGCAGAATGCCGCAGCCAGTGTGTTTACATAGCTCGGCTAAAAATTCCGGTTCGCTGATGGTGGTTCCATCGAACTCGAGATAGCTTGAAGCGTTTTCAAAGACAAACGGTCGCTGCATCATTTCCTGTAACGCATGAATGCGCGGAATCAGGTGAGCTAACGCTTCTTCAGTATAGGGAATGGGTAGCAGATCATGGGTGTTTTCGCGCTGCACACCCGTAAAGCATAAATGATCAGAAACCCACGGCGTTTCCAGAAAATCGGCAAGCGCCTTCAGTTTTTCGAGATACGCTCGGTTCAGCGCATCGGTGGTGCCAATACCAAGCGATACACCATGCATCACGATCGGGTAATCGCTACGCAGGCTGGCCAGAAAATTCCAATAGCCACGGTGCGCGCCGATAAAATTTTCAGAAATAATTTCAAACCAGCCGAGCTTTGGGCGCGTATCATCGACCAGCTCGTAATGCGGGCTGCGAAGGCCAAGCCCGTAACCTAGATTCTGTGCATCCATAAAAAGAAGGGGGTGGTTGCCCACCCCCTTGCTTCACGCTTACTTGGCTTTGCCGTCACAGCCGTTCTTATCTTTACCGCCACAGCTGTTTTTGTCAGCGCCAGAACAGCTATTCTTGTCGGCGCCAGAACAACCGTTTTTGTCGGCACCTTTACAGGCGTTTTTATCATGGCCGTTGCATGCATTTTTTTCAGCAGCAGCAGGTGCGGTTGCATCGGCAGCGAAAGCAGGTGCAGCAACCATGGTGCTTGCAGCAATGATACCGGCGATCGCGGCGTTCAGTAATGTCTTGTTCATAAAATCTCCTAAGTTAAAAAAATTACCGAGACATCTCGTCTCGAAGCATTATTCGTAAGCGGGCCATAAAAAGTTACACGGCCAACGTATTTATTATTTTTTAGCACCAGGGGTCAGTGAGCCGCCTGCTTTAGTGCATTCACCGGCATTCACTAATATCCACTCATTTGGCGAGTTATCAACCTTCGCTTGCCCTGCGCATGAATGCGAACCATCGGCAGAGCCGCAAGCATTCTTGCCTGCTTTCGCGATGCCATAACATTTTTCTTTGGCGGCTTCTGCGAAAGCACCCGTTGGAACTGTGGCACCTGCTGCAAGCACGCCAGCCAGCGCAGCGGTTAGAAACATCTTATTCATAATCATCTCCGTAAATAGTGGTTAGGTGAAGCCTGTGCCTCGATGGCATATACGATAGTGGTTACAAAAAGGTTTCAGAAAAAATCCTGTAACTTTTCGACGCCTTTATGCGTAATCCTTTGTAACAAACAATCAAGGATAGATTATGCTTACACTTGCTACACAAATTTACACGCGCGCCCTACCCTTTACAGGCCGCCTCAGTGATATCGTTCAGCTTATCACACGCCTGTTTATCGCCAATGTGTTTTGGCAATCGGCGATGGTGAAACTGATGGATTGGGAAAGCACCCTTTTCCTGTTTGCCGAAGAATACAAAGTACCCTTGCTGGCGCCGGATTTTGCAGCGTATAGCGGCACCTTCTTTGAGCTGACATGTCCATTGTTGCTGGCATTCGGCCTTGCCTCGCGGCTTGCCGCACTGCCACTACTAGCGATGACCGCGGTGATTCAGTTCACCTATATGCCGCACGCAGACCATACGTATTGGGCGCTTTTACTGGCTAATATTCTATGTATTGGGCCGGGGCGCTTTTCGATTGATTATTTTATCAAGCGGCATTTTATCAAGTAAACATAAGTAATCCTTGACATTGCAGCGCAGCATGTATAGGAAGCGCCACGAGTTTTTTTCGATGCTCTTTAAGCATGTGCCGGCTGCCGGCAGCGCGTAAGCGTAGTGATGGCAGTGTATTGGTAACGATACGGTGATCTTCCTCCGTGATGATCTGACAGCGTTTGATATGAGAGTGCCTGATCGCGAAAGCGTTTCAGAAGATAGAACCTCAATGTGGTTTCCATAGTGGGAATCACAATCAACGCATGTGACCTAGCAGGCTATGATTAGCTTTATGCTGGGCGCAGTATTTATGGATGTTTTTCATGGAAAATTTTGATTCGCTTAACCTACCCGCAGCACTGATGACAGCGCTTGCACGTATTTCATTCACCACCCCTACCCCCATTCAGGCACAGGCCATTCCGCATGCGCTTGAAGGCCGCGATATTCTGGGTTCCGCGCAAACCGGCACCGGCAAAACCGGCGCGTTTGGCATTCCACTCGTTGCTCGCCTCATCAACAACCCACGCGGCAGCGCGCTTATCATGACCCCTACACGTGAACTTGCCGTGCAGGTGATGGATATGCTGGAAACCTTGCTCAGCACCACCCCTACCATTCGCACAGCGTTGCTGATTGGTGGCGAATCGATGCCAAAACAATTCGCACAACTGAAGGCACGTCCACGTTTAATCGTTGGCACGCCTGGGCGTATTAACGACCATTTGGCGCGCGGCACGTTAATGCTGCACGATGCCAATTATCTGGTGCTCGATGAAACCGACCGCATGCTCGATATGGGTTTTGGTATCCAGATCGAAAAAGTGCTGACCTATTTGCCAAAGGTGCGCCAGACATTGCTGTTCTCGGCCACCCTGCCCGATAACATCGTGAAACTTTCAAGCAAATTTTTGAAAGACCCGGTACGTGTTTCGGTAGGTTCCACCACCACGCCGATTGCTAACATTAAGCAAGAAACGGTGCATCTTTCTGAACCAGAAAAATATACCCGCCTGCTCAAGGAATTGGAAACCCGTGAAGGCTCGATCATCGTGTTTATCAAAACCAAATGGGGTGCCGAGAAAATGGCAGTGAAACTGTGCAAGCAAGGCCACAAAGCTGATGCGATTCACGGTGACTTGCGCCAGAACCAGCGCGATGCAGCGATTCACGCGTTCCGTAACCAGCAATTCCGCATTATGGTGGCTACCGATATCGCGGCACGCGGCCTCGATATTCCGCATATCGAACACGTGATTAACTACGATCTGCCACAATGCGCCGAAGATTATATTCACCGCATTGGCCGCACCGCACGTGCTGGCGCTGAAGGCCACGCCATTAACCTGATTACCCCGCAAGATGGGTTGAAGTGGAAAGCCATTTGCCGCTTGCTCGATCCTACCGCACCGGTCGATCGTGGTGGCGAATCCAAGGGCCATAAGCCTGGTGGCAATAAGAAAAAGCGTTACGGCAGCAACCGTAAATTCGGCAAGCCTTCGGGCGGTGCAAAATTTGCGCAGCCAAAAGCCGCCGCATAACATCTCAATCTATCGATGATATCCCTCGGCGAAAGCCGGGGGATTTTTATAGCGACGCCATATATTTTTTCATCTCGCTGCGAATTCTGCCGCGCAGCAAAAACACAGCGATCAGGTTGGGCAACGCCATCCCCAGAATCAGCAAATCCGAAAAATCGAGTACAATGCCAAAATGCAGCACGCCGCCAAGAAATGTCGCGGCACAAAATACGCATTGATACAGCCGAATATGGTTGCGGCCAAATAAATAGCTCCAGGCGATTTCACCATAATAACTCCAGCCAATGGTGGTGGAGTAAGCAAAAATCAGCACATTCACCGCCAGCATCACCGTGAACCATGGGCTTACGGTGGCAAACGCTTTGGCGGTAATCGCCACCCCATCATCGATGCTTCCCCCCAAATATGCGCCAGTAATCGTTACTACCAGCCCTGTCAGCAACGCAATCATGGCAGCAAAAAATGGCTCCAGCAGCGCAACAGTGGCTTCGCGCACGGGTTCATCGGTGCGGGCAGCCGCGTGGGCAATAGGGGCGGAACCAAGCCCGGCTTCGTTGGCAAAACTGGCGCGCTTGAATGCCATGGCCAGCATGGCAATAAACCCGCCTGCGGCGGCATCACCAGTAAACGCATCGTTGAAAATAAGCGTGATGGTATCGGGCAGTTTATCGATGTTGGCCACGATAATAATCAGCGCGCAAATGAGATAGAGAATACCTTTGAGGGGCGAAATTTTTTCGGCCACGCGGGCAATGCGCTGAATGCTGCCCACCAGTACAAAAAACACCAGCGCAGTAAATGCCAGTGCTACGGCCCAGCCATAACCCTCAAGCGATGGAAAGGTGGTTACCATCACCTTCACCGCCTGGTTCGATTGGAACATATTGCCACCACCCAGCGCGCCACCTAAACAGAATATGGCAAACAGCACCGCCAGAAATTTGCCCAGCCTAGGCAACTGAATATCTTCGAGGCCTTTTTTGATATATTGGAATGGGCCGCCAAACACCTTGCCGTTGCTATCCACTTCGCGGTAACACATGGAAAGCGTGACTTCGGCAAATTTAGTGGCCATGCCAAACATGCCCATCACCACAATCCAAAACACCACGCCCGGGCCACCCACCGCCACAGCAACTGAAACACCCGCGATAGAACCCAGCCCCACCGTTGCGGCAATCGCTGAAAACAAGGCCTGTAAGTGGTTCACTTCACCTTTGGCATCGCCATGATCGTATTTGCCCGAAACAATCTGCAGCGCGTGGCCAAACAGCCGGAAATTCACCCCGCCCAGATAGATGGTGAAGAATATGGCCGCAAGCACCAGCCAAAGCACAATAAAAGGGAATCCGTAAATGTCGAAAAACAATACCGCCGACATGGCATCGACAATGGGTTGCAACAGGTTTTGTACCGAGAAGTTCATGGGCAATCCTACATGCTGTGATAGGGATGGCATAGCCCACATCGGGGGCTTGTACAACGGTGAATTCTGCGCTAACGCAGTGCACAGCAACCTGTGAGATTATTATGACCGTATCGAAGCTGAGTTCTTTTCCCGCCACCGATGACCTTGAATCACGTCGAATGGAAGTAAGCCGCCACGCCTTTAGCGATGAAACGCAAGCCGTGCAGGCATTGCTCGATCAGCTGGCTTCCGTGCGCACGCTAGAAACTGAAATTGTGGCACGCGCCACCGATTATGTGAACACATTGCGCGATGATGGTGCCGGCACCGGTGTCGAAGCCTTCCTGCATGAATATGGGCTGGATACCAATGAAGGAATTGCGGTGATGTGCCTAGCGGAAGCATTACTGCGCATCCCCGATTCGCACACCGCCGACCGATTAATTCGCGATACCTTCGAAGATACGCAGTGGGAACAGCATCTGGGAAATAGCGATTCGCTCTTTGTGAATGCCTCAAGCTGGGGGCTGATGCTTACTGGCAAAGTAGTGAACCTTACCGGCGAACAGCCCGTGAATTTCATGAAGCGCATGGTCGGCAAAGTGGGCGATCCGGTGATTCGTGAATCGCTGAAAAAAGCCATGCGGTTTATCGGGCACAAATTCGTAATGGGTGAAACCATCAAAGATGCCATTTCCAATGCCGCTTCTGCCGGTAAGCGCGGCTACCGTTTTTCGTATGATATTCTGGGCGAAGGCGCGCGCACCGAAGCACAGGCCGAGCATTATATAAAGGCATATCACGAAGCAATTGCCGCACTGAACCACAGCAAAAAACACACCGATGTGTTTGAGGGCGATAGTCTATCGATCAAAATTTCTGCCTTGCACCCGCGCTACAGCCTTACCCAGCATGATCGCGTGCTGCAGGAATTGTTGCCACGCCTGCGCGATATTATGCTGCGCGCACGCGATGCCGATATTATGATTGCAATTGATGCCGAAGAAGCCTCGCGCCTTGATATTTCGCTGATTCTCTTCACTGCGCTCATGGAAGACCCCGCCTTCAAAAACTGGAATGGCATTGGATTTGTGGTGCAGGCCTACCAGAAGCGCGCCATCCACGTGATCGATTATCTGGCCGAACTCGCACGTGTGCATGGCCGCATTATTCCGCTGCGGCTGGTAAAAGGCGCCTACTGGGATTCCGAAATTAAATGGGCACAGCTCGCAGGGCTAGAAAATTACCCGGTATTCACCCGCAAAGAACATACCGATGTTTCGTACCTCGCTTGCGCACAAAAAATGCTGCAGCACTCGCATTGTTTTTATGCGCAATTTGCCACCCACAATGCCCGCACCATTGCCAGCATCATGAGCGTGGCGAAGGCGCAAAAAGTTTCCGAGAAATCCTACGAGTTCCAGCGCCTGCACGGCATGGGTGAAAAGCTGCACGATTTAGTGCTGCGCGATGTACCAAGCCGTGTTTATGCGCCGGTGGGTGAACACAAAGATTTGCTCGCTTACCTGATTCGCAGGCTGCTTGAAAATGGCGCTAACACCTCGTTTGTGAATCTGCTGATGGATGCAGAGATTCCCCTCAGCCAGTTGCTGGCGGATCCTACCGATGCGACACGTAGCCACGGCATCACTCCCAACCCCATGATCCCTGCGCCAAAACAACTTTACGGCGATGCGCGAAGCAATTCTGCGGGCATCGATTTTGGCAACCTTGAGCAACTACAATTGCTCGAGCATGCGCTTAAACAATCATCCGCAGTGAACGTGCCAACGGTAAGTGCCGCCAATGTCGATACTGCGATGCATGCGGCAACGCGCGGCTTTCACATCTGGCGCGCCACCCCCACGGCGCAGCGTGCAGCGATTTTGCGCAACGCCGCTGATTTACTCGAAGAACGCCGCGAATTTTATGTGCATTTGCTTGCCGAAGAAGCCGGTAAAACATTAGCCGATGGTATTGCTGAAGTGCGCGAAGCCGCCGACTTCTGCCGCTATTATGCCACCGAAGCCGAAGCCCTGATGCAGCCCACCACGCTGGTAGGCCCCACCGGTGAAAGCAATGTGTTATCGTTACACCCGCGCGGGGTATTTGCTTGCATTAGCCCGTGGAATTTTCCGCTGGCAATTTTTGTTGGGCAAGTAGTGGCAGCACTGGCCACCGGTAATGCCGTGATTGCCAAACCTGCCGAACAAACCCCACGTGTTGCGCAATTTGCAGTAGGCCTGCTGCGTGAAGCAGGTGTGCCAGCCGATGCCTTGCAATGCCTAATCGGCGATGGCAGCACAGGTGCGGCACTGGTTGCTGCACGCGATATTGCGGGTGTGGTGTTCACCGGTTCGGTGGAAACTGCCAAACGCATTAACATGGCACTCGCCTCGAAAGATGGCCCGATTGTGCCATTGATTGCCGAAACCGGTGGCCAGAATGTGATGGTGGTCGATAGCTCGGCACTGCTTGAAGCAGCCGTCGATGATATTGTGCTTTCGGCGTTTGGTAGTGCAGGGCAACGTTGTTCGGCGCTGCGGGTACTGATGGTGCAGGAAGAAATCGCCGATGATTTAATCACGATTTTGATTGGGGCCATGCAGCAATTGCGCATTGGCAACCCAATAGAAGCCACCACCGATATTGGCCCGGTGATTGATACCGAAGCGCAGAAAATGCTGCAGGCACATATTGCCCGCATGTCGCGTGAGGCGAAGCTGCTTGCTTCATCGCCGCTGGCAAGCGATGTTTCCGCGCGCGGCCATTTTGTGGCACCGCATGCGTTTGAAATTACTTCACTCGCACAATTACCAAACGAGGTGTTTGGCCCTATTTTGCATGTACTGCGCTTTAAAACCTCGGAGTTTGAATCACTGGCGGCACAAATTAATGGCACCGGGTATGGCCTTACCTTTGGGTTGCATAGCCGCATTGAAGCACATGCCAACTTTTTTGCATCGCAGGTAGCTGCCGGCAATATCTACATTAACCGCAGCATGACAGGCGCAACCGTAGGCGTGCAGCCGTTTGGCGGCGAAGGGCTTTCAGGCACTGGCCCCAAAGCAGGCGGGCCACATTATTTGCAACGCTTTGTCACCGAGCGCACCTGCACCATCAACACCGCCGCACTTGGCGGCAATGTGGCGCTGCTCTCTTCTGCAGCAGTAACGAACGATTAACCGATAGCGCGCTGGCGCTGATCGCGAATGGTAAAGGCAAGCTGTTCAAGTGTCAGACGCAGCATATCGAGGCGCAGGGGAGTAACGTAACACTCGGCCACCTGCAAACCTTGAACTTCGCAAAGACGCTTGGCAATTTGCAGGTACGATGCTTCCGCACTGCGAAGCACAAGATGCGCAGCACTGTTTTGTTCGCTCAGATAATTTAGCAGCTCGAAACCATCAATATCGTGCGAAACCAATTCCATCACAATCGCATCTGGTAGCATCTGCTGATACTGCAGCACAAACTCGCGCATGGTTACCACACTCAGTGCAGTGAACCCCAGATCGGTCGCGATTTCTATGATCTGCCAGCGCAGCTCCGCATCTTCTTCGAGAATGATTAATTGCGGTTTGAAACCCATAGCGGCCAGCCTAGCTTGCGATGCAACATATACGTTTTCGCTAATCTACACCACAACCTAGAATTGCGTCAAGCGCTTTTCGCACTTGCAAAAAATTACTGCCCATCTGGCTGTTTTGCAGGCTCCGCTGCTATAAATGCTGGGTGTGCTTCACAACTGGCCGCAATCCGCCGTAACGTAGGAAAATCCGTAAGATCGCACTGGAAGCGGCGTGCGTTAAACAGTTGCGGTATCAGGCAGCAATCGGCAATGGTGGGGAAATCACCCACGCAAAAAATACCCGTATGCGGGCTACGCGCGAGCACAACCTCTAGTGCTTTAAAGCCATCGATAATCCAATGCTGAATCCAGCGGGTTTTCACCTGGTGCTCGCTGGCGCCAAACGCGCTTGCAAGATACCGGCGAACTTTCAGATTATTGAGTGGCGAAATATCGGCGGCAATCGTCAGCGCTATCGCGCGTGCATGCGCACGGGCAATCGGTTCACGCGGTAAAATGGGTGGGGTTGGGTAAACCTCATCCAGATATTCCATGATCGCCAGCGATTGCGTTAGTACCTCGCGTCCAACTTCTAAGCTTGGCACCTGTTTTTGCGGATTAATCGCTGCATATTCAGCACTGAAATGTGCATTTTTGGTGAGATCATGCGTGGTCATATCCACTGCGATATGTTTCAGATTCACCGCAATACGCACACGATACGAAGCGCTGGATTGGTAATAGCTATGCAGCTTCATTTAGGCGGCCTTTTTCACGGCGCGGTATTGCACCACCTGCTGATCAATTGCACCGAATATGCTGTGGCCGCTGGCATCGAGCATTTCAATTTTCACGCGTTCACCAAAACGCATGAAGGGGGTTTTTACTTCGCCCGTATCCAGTTTCTCGATGGTTTGTTTTTCCACAATGCACGATGAACCCACGCTTCGGTCTTTATTCGAAACCGTGCCGGAACCCAGAATGGTGCCCGCAATTAAGTGCCGGGTTTTTGCGGCATGCGCAATGAGTGTCGGGAAGTCGAACACCATATCGATGCCCGCATTAGGCTTGCCAAACAACTCGCCGCCGCGATGCGTGATAAGCGGCAAATGCAACTTGCCACCATCCCACGCACTGCCAAGCGCATCGGGCGTTACCGCCACCGGCGAGAAGGAAGATGCCGGTTTGGCATTCAAAAAACCGAAGCCTTTTTGCATTTCTTCTTTGGCGATATAGCGCAGCGATACATCGTTCACCAGCATCACCAACCGAATCAAATGTTTGGCCTGCTCAGGTGTCACACCCATCGGTACATCGCCGGTAACCACCGCCACTTCGGCTTCAAAATCGATACCCCATGCCTCATCGGCAAGCTCGATATCATCGCATGGGCCAATAAACGAATCACTGGCGCCTTGATACATTAGCGGGTCTGTCCAGAAGCTGGGGGGCATTTCCACCCCGCGTGATTTGCGCACAAGCTCCACATGGTTTACATAGGCCGAAGCATCCAACCATTGATACGCACGCGGCAATGGCGATGCTAGCTGTGCCGCGTTAAGCGCAAATGCACCTGCAGCTTTTCCTGCATTCAATTCAGCGTCGCGGGCTTTCAGCGCAGGTTCTACTTCAGCCCAGCGCTCGAGTGCTGCTTGCAAGGTGGGGGCTATATCGCGGGCGGTTACCGCACGCGTTACATCACGCGATACCAGCAATAATTCGCCATCGCGTGTGCCGTTTTTAAGTGTTGCTAACTTCATGATGCTTTCTCCTTATTCTTTCCACGACATGGGGTAACCTGCCCATTCAAGTGATTTTAAATCTGGTGCGATTTCTACCGCGTCGCGCGTGTCGATCATCACCGCAACTTCATCGAGCATTTTTGGTGGGTCATTCGGCTGGCGTGCTTTATCGGCCTCGGCAGCAAGCTTGAAAGCTTTAGGGTGCGGCCCATGCGCAAAGCCCATTGGGTGCAGCGACACCATGCCCGGGTGGATATTATCGCGGCTGAAAAACTTGCCCATATGGTAAAAAATAATTTCATCGAAATCGTTATTGGAATGGTAGAACGGTACCTTCAGCGCACCCGGATCCATTTCCGCTGGGCGCGGCGCAAAGGTGCACACCACAAAGCGGTTGCCAAGAAACGTGGTGTGGGCCGAAGGCGGCAGATGATAACGGTGGCTCATCAGTGGGCGAATATCGCGCCAGTTGATGCGTACGGGTAAATTATCGCCGTGCCAACCCAGCGTATCTAGCGGGTTGAATGGAAACGTGACGGTGGTAAATTTTCCACGGCTGCGCATCACCACCTTCCATTCGCGTTCATCCATCTGGTCGCGGTAGGCATCGTTCAGTTCCGGCACATCGAGCAGCGCAGGGTCAAAAATCGCATGGTCGCCCACCAGCCCTTTATCTGGCAAACGGTAGCCATCGGTTTTCGATTCAATGAGCAGGATTTTTGCAATGCCATAACAGCGGACGCGCCATTTTGCACCACGCGGCATGGTAATATAATCGCCCGCCTTGAAGGCGATATGGCCGAAATCGCAGAACAAATCGCCCTGCCCTTCATGAACGAACAACAACTCATCGCCATCGGCGTTGGTGACCAAATGATCCATCGCCCCTTGTGTCAGCCAGAAGCGCACACTACACGCAGCATTATGAAACATCGGCACGGCCTGCCAGGGGCTGCTGGTCGGGGTATCGATGGTATTCATATCGAAGGCATAGGGACGCAAATCGCCTTCCCACGCAATCCAACCTGTGGGTTTGTGTGCATGATGTAAATGGGTGCAGGGGCCGAAAAAACCTTCGCGGCCGAACTCGCGCTCGAAGGTGCCTTCCGGCAAATCGCAATGCGCCTGCCGTGATGCGGTGCCGGCACTACGTGGGAAGCTGATATATTTTTTCATCGTTGTTCCTTATGTTTTGCTACTGCGCTCGCATCACAAAAAATTCGTTATGCTTTCTTCAGCACTCCACGTTTAATCTGATCTTCTTCAATCGAAACGAATAATGCGCGGAAGTTACCTTCGCCGAATCCTTCATCGCCTTTGCGCTGAATAATTTCGAAGAAGATAGGGCCAATCACCGTGCTGGTAAAAATCTGCAGCAAAATGCCACCATCGCCTGCACCTTCTTTCGATTCCGGCGCGCCATCGAGCAGGATGCCGTTTTTCATCAGGCGTGGCACATCTTCGTTGTGCCAAGGCAGGCGCGTTGCAAGGTTGGTGTAATAGGTTTCCGGCGGTGCATCCATAAAGCGGATGCCGCGGGTTTTCAGGCCTTCAACGGTGGTGTAAATATCGCTGGTGGCCATCGCGATATGCTGAATACCCTCGCCTTTATACTCACGCAGATATTCTTCGATCTGCGATTTATCATCGGAAGATTCATTGATGGGAATACGAATCTTTCCACACGGGCTGGTCATGGCTTTGCTTTTCAGGCCGGTAAGTTTGCCTTCGATATCGAAATAGCGAATTTCGCGGAAGTTGAACAAGCGC
>JBILFK010000143.1:0-4333 GCA_044351685.1 Rickettsiales bacterium
CTATACCAAAGAAAAGGTGGTCGGTTGGCAGCTGGTAGAATCGTATGGTGGCAAGGTAGTTTTACTGCCACTGAAGGAGGGCTATAGCACCACGGGTATTATCGAAAAAATGGCGGCTGGGGCACGTTAACTGCGCCTTCAGTTGCGCCTAACTCGCGCTTTGCGTGTGCCGATTGCAACAGTTTATTAATACTCTGCTGCTAGAATGCACCTAATATCACAAAACAATGATTTAGCTTGCTTTCATTACCACAACTCTTATTTTCGCTACATTACAATTATTCAACCCACTCGGAGTTTCACCCATGACCCACATTTCTTCACGGCGCACGCGCAACCAGAAACGTTCCGGCTTCACGCTGGTGGAACTCGCGATTGTGCTAGTTATCATCGGCCTGATTGTGGGTGGTATCTTAGTAGGCCAAGATCTCATTAAAGCCGCAACCGTGCGCGCCACGCTTTCGGATTTGGAAAAATATAACTCTGCCGCCACCACCTTCCGCACGAAATATTCGGGTCTTCCCGGCGATCTGCTTTCTTCGTATGCGGCACAGTTTGGCTTCCTTACAGCAACTGGCCGCACCGGTGCCGCGGGTCTGGGCGATGGTAACGGCTTGGTCGAAGGTTGCGCAGCTGGCGCCATTGTTCTTGGCTGTGAAACTGCCTTATTCTGGGGTGATTTAAGTACGGCGGGCCTGATTCCGCAGCGTTTGGCAACCTACGATAGCTCGGTTACCGTTCCTGCAGCTGCCATTACCACGATTGCAGCCATGCAGGGTTATTTGCCAGTGCAAAAACTGCGTCAGGGCACCTTCCAATATGTGTATACTAACGCGGGGCGTAACTTCTTTATTCTCAGCACACTCACCGCACCAGCTGCGGGTGGTGCGCTTTCTGCCGCCGCTGGCGTAACGCCAGGTGAAGCCCGTTCGATGGACGAAAAACTCGATGATGCCCTGCCACTTAGCGGTGTGGTGCGTTCGATTGCTGCAGGTGCTGGCCTTGTCACGCTTTCAACGGCAGGTGCTGCGGCCACCGATTGCGTTTCCAGTGCGGCAGGCAACCCGTATAACGCGGGAGCTGCAGCGATTGATAACATCAATTGCAGCGTTCAGTTCCGTGGTTCATTCTAATTCAACATCGTTACGAAGAGGTTAGGTTATGTCACAGCATCGTCGTTCGGGCTTCACGCTCGTGGAACTTGCCATTGTACTTGTTATCATCGGCCTGATTGTGGGCGGTATTTTAGTAGGGCAAGATCTGATTAAAGCTGCAACCGTACGCTCTACGCTTTCTGACCTCGAAAAATATAACTCTGCCGCCACCACCTTCCGCACCAAATATGCGGGGCTTCCCGGCGATTTGCTTTCTGCAAACGCGGCACAGTTTGGATTCCTTACCGCCACGGGCCGCACCGGTGCACCAGCACTGGGGGATGGTAATGGGGTGGTGGAAGGCTGCGCGGCTGGTGCCAATGATTTAGGCTGTGAAACAGCCTTATTCTGGGTCGATTTAAGTACGGCGGGCCTGATTCCACAACGTCTGGCAACCTATACCAGTGCCGTAACTGTACCTGCGGCCGCCATTACGACCATTGCGGCCATGCAGGGTTATTTACCGGTGCAAAAACTGCGTCAGGGTACCTTCCAATATGTGTACCCTATCAGCGGGCGCAACCATTTCATTCTCAGCACACTTACCACTGGCGCTTCAGGTGTAATCAGCGTGGCGCCGGGCGCAACGCCGGGTGAAGCACGCTCGATGGATGAAAAACTCGATGATGCCTTGCCGCTTACCGGCGTAGTTCAGGCAGTTTCTGCACTGGCAACGCTGGAAACGGCAGCAGCCCCAGGTGCTGCAGTGTGTGTATCGAACGTACCGGCAACCGGTGTTTACAACGCTGGGCCAAACTTTATCGATAACATCACCTGCAGTGTTCGCTTCCGCGCTTCGTTCTAGTGCGCAAATTCGGCCTGCCTCTGTGAGGTCGTGATGACGACGCAGCATGTGTTTATTTACGCAACATTTCCCGAAGTGGCGTTGGCCGAGAAAATTGCCCAATTGCTCATTTCTGCGCGCTTGGCTGCCTGTGCCAACATCATTCCGGGCGCAATATCCATCTATCCCTGGCAGGGGAAAATTGAATCGTCGCAGGAAATCATCATGTTTGTAAAAACCACCGTCCAGCATGCTGAAGCTGCTATGGCGCTCATCCGCGAACATCACCCCTACCGTATCCCGGCAATTCTCAGCCTGCCCATCAGTGGCGGAAACCCAGATTTTCTGGCGTGGATTCATGAAACCGTTGGCGAGGTTGCCTAGTCGGGCGGCTTGCGTGCATTTTCAGTTGAACCGGCCATTGCTCTTGTGTATGAGTGCGCGGCTAACCGCATGTTGGGGCGTCGCCAAGTGGTAAGGCATCGGTTTTTGGTACCGACATTCCCAGGTTCGAATCCTGGCGCCCCAGCCATAAAAAAGGCCAGCTATCGCTGGCTTTTTTATGGTTGGTGGTGAGTAAGTGAGAAGCTGAGTTCGCGCCGAAGATTAGCGCGCTACGCGCTTAGCGAAGGGCGCGCAGGCGAAGCCAAGCACATCCTGGCGTCCCAGCCAACATTTGCTAGCAATCACGCGCGTTTACGCGCCGCTTATGCACCCACCCGCATACACTACTGCAATCTTATAGCTATCGCCGCACAATGCCGAGCATTTAAAATGCGCCTCGCTCGGTACAGGAAACACTATGACGGCAATACTCGATTTAGCAGGAAAAAAGGGGCTGATTGTTGGCATCGCTAATGCGCATAGTATTGCCTATGGCTGCGCACGCATTTTCCATCAAGCAGGCGCCGAACTGGCGATTACCTATCTCAATGATAAAGCCGAGCCTTACGTGCGGCCACTCGCAGAACAATTGCGCGCGCCTATCATCATGCCCTGCAATGTGCAGAACGATGCACAATTGCATGCCGTGTTTAATGCAATTCAGCAGCAATGGGGCACGCTTGATTTCTTGCTACATTCCATCGCGTTTGCACCAAAAGCGGATCTGCAAGGGCGCCTCACCGATTGTTCGAAAGAAGGCTTCCTGATGGCGATGGATATTTCCTGCCATTCCTTCATCCGCATGGCCAGACTCGCCGAACCGCTGATGCCCCATGGCGGTAGCTTGCTGACTGTGACCTATATGGGTAGCGAACAGGTGGTGGAGCATTATGGCCTAATGGGGCCAGTGAAAGCAGCACTCGAAAGCGCGATGCGCTATTTGGCAGTCGATTTGGGAGATGCGCATATTCGTGTGAATGCACTGTCACCAAGCGCAATGAAAACCCGCGCCGGTTCGGGCATCGCGCATTTTGATGCGTTGCTAGAAGTGGTCTCAAACAAAGCGCCCTTACATCGCAGCATTGATTTAAACGATATCGGCAATATGGCCGCATTCTTAGTGAGCGATCTGGCCAAAAACATCACCGGCGGGGTGCATATGGTTGATGGTGGATACGAGGTGATGGATTAATCATGACAATCACCCCAGCCTGCATCACCAACAAAACCTACGAGCAGATTGCTATTGGTGATTCCGCAACGCTGACACGCACGCTGACCAAAGAAGCGATTCAGTTATTCGCCACCGTCACTGGCGATATGAACCCCGCGCATTTGGATGAAGCCTATGCCAAAACCGATATTTTTCATCAGATCGTTGGCCACGGCATGTGGACAGGTTCGATGTTTTCGGTCTTGCTAGGCATGCAGTTGCCTGGGCCAGGCACCATCTATCTCAAACAAACACTGAGTTTTCTGAGGCCAGTGCATCTGGGCGATACCATTACTGCCTCGGTGAAGGCGATGAAGAAAGACGATACGCACAAGCACATCACCTTCCAAACGCTCTGTGCGAACCAACGGGGCGAACATGTTTTGGGGGGCGAGGCACTGGTGATGGCACCGCACGAACAAATCTGCTGGAAGGCCACCGCACTGCCCGAAGTGCAGATGAAAACACCGGCACATAATTACGAGCAATGGCTTATGGGTAAAATTGCCGGGCTGAAGCCACTCACAGTCGCTGTGGTGCATCCGGTCGATATTTTCTCGTTGGTGGGGGCAATTGAAGCGGCCAAAGCGGGGATTATCAAACCGGTACTGGTTGGGCCTGAAGCCAAGATACGCAAAGTGGCCGAAGATGCGCATATCGATCTTTCAGCCTATAAAATTTTTCCAACCCCGCATAGCCATGCCGCTGCAGCCGCTGCCGTAGAGATGGCAAAATCTGGCAAGGTAGAAGACTTGATGAAAGGCAAAATCCACACCGATGAATTGATGGAAGCCGTGG
>JBILFK010000084.1:0-6775 GCA_044351685.1 Rickettsiales bacterium
GATCAACAGGAATGATCTCAAGTTCTTTTTTCACGTTGTCGGGGATATCTTCCAGATCCTTCACGTTCTCTTTCGGAATCAGCACCGTGGTAATGCCACCGCGCAGCGCCGCGAGCAGTTTCTCTTTCAAGCCACCAATCGCCAACACGCGGCCGCGCAGCGTTACCTCGCCGGTCATCGCCACGTTACGCTTTACCGGAATACCCGTCAGCACCGAAACAATCGTGGTGCACATTGCGATACCTGCCGAAGGGCCATCTTTAGGGGTTGCGCCTTCCGGCACGTGCACGTGGATATCTTTAGTTTTGAATACGGGTGGCTTAATGCCAAACTCCAGCGCCCGCGAACGCACATAACTTGCCGCCGCTTCCACCGATTCTTTCATCACGTCACCCAGCTTACCGGTCACGGTAAACTTACCGCGCCCTGGCATGGCGACCGATTCAATCAACAGCAAATCGCCACCGGTTTCTGTCCAGGCAAGGCCAGTGGTAACGCCCACCTGGTCTTTCAGCTCGGCTTCGCCGTAGCTAAATTTTTTAACGCCCAGAAACTTGTCCAGATTTTTACGTGTGACAGAAACTTTCAGCTTCTTTTTCATCATGATGTCTTTCACGCCTTTGCGCGCCATTTTGGCAATTTCGCGCTCAAGGTTACGCACCCCAGCCTCACGCGTGAAGTAACGAATCGTATCGCGCAGCGCATCTTCCGAAACGCTCCATTCGGAATTTTTGAGCGCATGGTCTTTCAGTTGCTTCGGAATTAAATGCATGCGCGCGATGTTCACTTTTTCATCTTCCGTGTAACCGGAAAGTCGAATCACTTCCATACGGTCAAGCAGCGGGCGCGGCATGTTAAGCGAGTTCGAGGTAGCAATAAACATCACATCGGAAAGATCGTAATCCACTTCCATATAGTGATCGTTGAACTGTTTATTCTGCTCTGGGTCCAACACCTCGAGTAGTGCCGCGGAGGGATCGCCACGGAAATCATTGCCCATTTTATCGATCTCATCGAGCAGAATCAGCGGATTGCTGGTTTTTGCCTTTTTCATTGATTGAATCAGCTTGCCCGGCATTGAACCAATATAGGTGCGGCGGTGGCCGCGCACTTCGGCTTCATCACGCATGCCGCCGAGCGAAATTTTTACGTATGTGCGGCCCGTAGCCTTCGCAATCGAACGCGCCAGCGAGGTTTTACCCACACCGGGAGGGCCAACGAGGCACAAAATCGGCCCCTTCACTTCTTTGGTGCGCGCTTGCACCGCCAGATATTCCAAAATGCGGTCTTTCACACGCTCAAGCCCGTAATGGTCGCCATCTAGAATTTTTTCGGCTTCTGGCAAATCGCGCTTCACTTTGGTAGGTTTTTTCCAAGGCAGCGATACCATCCAGTCGAGATAGTTGCGAATCACCGAAGCTTCAGCCGACATACTGCTCATGGTGCGCAGCTTTTTCAATTCGGCTTCGCATTTCTCACGCGCTTCTTTGGAGAGCTTGGTCGATTTTACTTTTTCTTCGAGTTCAGAAACTTCATCGCGGCCTTCATCCAGCTCGCCAAGTTCTTTTTGAATCGCTTTCAACTGCTCGTTCAAATAATATTCGCGCTGGGTTTTTTCCATCTGGCGCTTCACGCGGCTGCGAATGCGTTTTTCGGTGTTCAGCACGCCAATTTCCGATTCCATCAGCGAATACACATGCTCAAGCCGTGCAGCCACATTGGTGATTTCAAGAATTTCCTGTTTAGCAGGAATATCAATCGCCATGTGCGCTGCTACCGTATCGGCAAGCACGGAAGGTGAAGTAATTTTGCTAACAGCACCAAGGGTTTCTGGCTGAATCTTCTTGTTTAACTTTACATATTCTTCGAACTTGGAAATGACCGAGCGGAACATGGCTTCAGTTTCCACCGCATCGCCCACCGGTTCATCCAGAACTTCGGCCACCACTTCATAATATTCTTCGTTGTCTTTGAATTCACTGATTTTTGAACGCGTAACACCTTCCACCAGCACCTTCACGGTGCCATCGGGCAAACGCAGCAATTGCAGCACCGTGGCAATGGTACCCACGCGATACAAATCAGCGATGGTAGGAATATCTTGCGAACCATTTTTCTGCGAAACCAGAATAATTTTGTTGTTCGATTTTACGACAGCCTCCAGTGCCTTCACCGATTTTTCACGGCCCACAAATAACGGCACCACCATGCCGGGGAAAACCACGATATCGCGCAATGGAAGCACAGGATAATTCTGGGGAGAGCTTGTCATAGGAAACCTTTGACTGGTGTGGAGGAATATGCAGTTAATATAGTTCCCGTGAATCGATTGTAAAGGACAACCCTATGCATGCCCCCGAAAAATTACGCGGCTTCTCACTGGTCGAATTATCGATTGTATTGGTGATTGTTGGCTTACTCACCGGTGGTATTCTCTTGGGGCAAAACCTGATTCGGAACGCTGAAATACAAAGCGTGATAAGTGACTACCAGAAATACCGCGACGGTGCACTAGCATTTCGAGATCAGTATGATGCCTTACCAGGAGATATGAGTGATGCTTCTAGCTATTGGGGGGTACAAAACGCTACGCCCGCAACATGCCGCACTACAGCTTCTACTTCTGATCTTACCTGTAATGGCGATGGAAACGGACTGGTCACCGATTCAACTGGGTCGATGGAGCATTTTAGGTTTTGGCAACATCTCGTAAGCGCAAAAATTATATCAGGTCGATTTAATGGAATTAATGTGGGCGGTGTGAGTATAGCGGCGCATACCCCGGGCACAAATTCACCTGCCATGAAGATGGATAACGTAGGGTGGTCTGTTTATTCAGATGGAGTATACGGTGGTGACTCAATTGCATTTGCGCTCGACTATGGAACTCGAATTTCTGTTGGAAAATATGTGGCAGATTGGTGGCCCCATGGACGCGCATTCAAGCCAGAGGAAGTGTGGAATATTGATACAAAAATAGATGATGGCAAACCTGGTCAAGGCTTTGTAGTATCGGCTTACTGGGATGAATGTACGCTCGCTACATCGAGAACAGACGTGACCGCTGATTACAACTTAAGCAACGCGAATGAAGATTGCGCCATTTACTTTGCCCGCGTACTTTAGTGCTAATTTAGTGCCCCGAAGTTAGTTACAGCGCAGGTTCTGAGATACGCGTGATAAGCTCATGTGTAACAAAACCTTTTGGTATACTAAGCCTTCTTACCACTCGGCTTTTTGGCAGTTTCGTGCGCGATGATGGGTTGTGCAGTACCATTCACCACATCGGCGTTGATAATCACTTCCGAAACATCTTCCTGACTGGGGATATCGTACATCAGATCCAGCAGTAATTCTTCGAGAATCGCACGCAAACCACGCGCGCCAGTTTTCCGCAGAATCGCCTTTTTGGCAATCGCATCCAGCGCATCGTCGGTGAATTTCAGGTCGGCGCCTTCCATTTCGAACAATTTACGATACTGCTTCACCAGCGCATTTTTCGGCTGCGTGAGAATATTCACGAGTGCCGCTTCATCCAAGTCTTCAAGTGTCGCAATCACCGGCAAGCGGCCAATAAATTCAGGAATCAGGCCGAATTTCAGAAGATCTTCTGGCTCCAGCATTTTGAACATTTCGCCAGCCTTCACCTCGTCGGTGTTGCGCACATCGGCACCAAAACCAATCGATGAACCTTTTTGGCGGCGGGCAATAATTTTCTCAATCCCCGCAAACGCACCGCCACAAATGAACAGAATGTTGCTGGTATCGACCTGCAAAAATTCTTGCTGCGGATGCTTACGGCCACCTTGTGGCGGCACCGAGGCGACTGTGCCTTCCATTAATTTCAGCAAGGCTTGCTGCACGCCCTCGCCCGACACGTCGCGGGTGATCGAGGGGTTATCGGATTTGCGCGAGATTTTATCGACCTCATCGATATACACAATACCACGCTGCGCGCGATCGACGTTGTAATCGGCTGCTTGCAACAGGCGCAGAATAATATTTTCCACGTCTTCGCCCACGTAACCCGCTTCGGTAAGCGTGGTGGCATCGGCCATGGTGAACGGCACATCGAGAATGCGCGCGAGTGTTTGCGCCAGCAAGGTTTTACCCGAACCGGTGGGGCCAACCACCAGAATGTTCGATTTGGCGATTTCCACTTCGTTCGATTTTTCCATCGCCGCGACGCGCTTATAATGGTTATGCACCGCCACCGAGAGCACTTTTTTCGCACGGTCTTGGCCAATCACATAATCATCCAGCACTTTGCGGATTTGCTGTGGGCTCGCAATTTCTTCAGGGCTTTCCGTGGTAACGGTCGATTTATCGGCAGTGCGAATAATATCCACGCACAATTCCACGCACTCATCGCAAATAAACACCGTGGGGCCTGCAATCAGCTTGCGCACTTCGTGTTCGCTCTTACCGCAGAATGAGCAGTAGCGAGTAGATTTTGTTTCGCGTGGCTTTGTCATAGTCCCTCAAAAATACCATACCGCCCACAGGCAGCACAAGTTAATCTCATAGTGCGCCGCAACAGCGCGGCAGCATTATTTCTTCTTTTTCTCAGCGTCAGCGCGGCTGACAACGATATCATCGATCAATCCGAATTTTTTTGCATCTTCGGCGCTCATGAAGTTATCGCGGTCCATCGCTTTTTCTACCACAGGCAGCTTCTGGCCGGTATGCTTCACATACATATCGTTCAGGCGCTTGCGCAGCGCTAAAATTTCCTGGGCGTGAATTTCAATATCCGAAGCCTGACCACGGAAACCACCCGAGGGCTGGTGAATCATCACCCGCGCATTGGGTGTGCAGTAACGCATGCCCGGCTCACCTGCGGTCAGCAGCAACGAACCCATCGAGCAGGCTTGGCCAATACATAACGTAGCCACCTTTGGCTTAATATACTGCATGGTATCATACACCGAAAGCCCGGCTGTCACCACGCCGCCGGGTGAGTTGATATACATAAAGATGTCTTTATCCGGATTTTCCGACTCAAGGAACAGCAACTGCGCCACAATCAGCGTGCACATATGATCTTCGACTTCGCCGGTTAAAAAGATAATACGCTCTTTCAGAAGGCGGGAATAAATATCGTAGGCACGTTCACCACGCCCCGTTTGCTCCACCACCATCGGAACCAGACTGGCTGTTTCGTGGTAGCTGTCGCGCATATCGTTTTTCGTGTGAATCATAGTGCCCCGCAAGTTTATAAAGAGATATATAGGCCGAGCCTGCCCGATGCAAAAGGGCTGGTCAAGCTAGCACGCATACAAAATCGTATTAAATTCAGAACTTGCCCGGAATGTGGGCTTAATGCCACGCTACTATTCTGCTTCTTTCTTTTTGCTTGCCTTCTTTTTAGGCTTTTCAGCTTCAGCAGAACCTGTTGCATCGTCTTCGTCTTCACGCAAAAGCTCTTCCACCGAGATCTTTTTCGGGGTGCGCTTTACTTTGCCAAGCAGGAAGTCCACGGCCTTTTCTTCAAGAATGGGGCCACGTAGCTCATCGATCTGATTCGGGTTCTTACGGTAGAACTCGAAAATTTTCTCTTCTTGGCCGGGATACATGCGCGCTTGCTGCATGACCGCCGAAGAAAGTTCTTCGCGGGTAATCTGAATGCCATTTTCACGTCCAATTTCAGAAAGCAGAATGCCGAGACGCACGCGGCGCTCAGAAATTTTCTGATATTCCGCTTTCAAATCCGCATCAGATTTATCTTTCAGCGAGGCATCACCCGCTTTTTTCGCTTCATCCACTTGCTTCCACACGCTTTCAAATTCTAAATCCAGCATGCGCTTTGGCACATCGAATTTAATATTTTCATCCATTGCATCGAACAGGAATTTTTTCGAGCGGTTGCGCGCAGCACGCGCATAATCGGCATCGATCTGCTTGCTTACTGCTTCGCTTAACTCTTGCAGGTTTTTAAACCCAAGATTCTCAGCAAGTTTATCATCAGCATCCGGCGTGTGCTTATAGGAAACTTCATGCACGGTAATATCGAACGTGGCTGGCTGCCCTGCCAAATCGGCACTGTGATATTCCTTCGGGAAGGTCACTTCCACCACGCGCTCATCACCGGCTTTCACGCCCACCAACTGCTCTTCAAACCCGGGGATGAACTGGCCTGAGCCTAAATCGAGCGAAAAGCCTTTCGCAGCACCACCGCTGAACGGCTTGCCTTCGCGCTTGCCCAGAAAATCGATTTTCACCACATCGCCCAATTCGGCAGCGCCATCTTTGGTGTGCAAATGCGTGCGCGACTGCGCCAAACGCTTTAAGCCCTGCTCTAGTTCTTCGGCGGGCACATCGTAGGTGAATTCTGGAACCTCGATTTTATCGTAGGCGATTTTTGGCAATTCCGGCATCACATCAAGCGACATGGCGAATTGCAGATCTTTGCCTTCTTCAAAATCGGTAATTTTAATATCGGGCTGCATGGCCGGGCGCAGCTTGTTTTGCTCAAGCACTTCGCGGCTGGCTTTGTTGATAGCATTTTGCAGCACATCGCCCATCACATCTTTCATGTAGCGCTGGCGCAGCACACTGAGTGGAATTTTACCGGGGCGGAAGCCAGGGATTTTTACTTTTTTGCCTAGCGAGGCAAGTTCCTGTTCGACCTGACGATCAATATCAGCGGCCGCAACCGTGACCGCGAATGAATAAGAAAGGCCGTTTTGTTCTTTATTGGTGATTTGCATGGGTGTTCCTCGTGTTTTACCCGAATGCTTTAACCATAAGCTTTTCACACCAGCAAGCAGAATAT
>JBILFK010000085.1:0-6756 GCA_044351685.1 Rickettsiales bacterium
ATTCGCAATTATCAGCGGTTGGCACGATCCGTGCATAGCTTAATGCAAGGGAAACATCCCACGCCCACAGAGGCAAAACACACACGACGTAACCAACAAACTTTAGGAGATGACTATGAAAATGAATCTGAAAACTCTGGCTCTGGGTGTAGCAGTTGTAGGTGTTGCTTCGGCAGCCTTCGCAGCAACGGTAAACATGAGCGCTTCGGTACGCTTCCGCGCCCCACTGGTACTTACCAAAGTACAAGATATCGATTTCGGTTTCGTATCGGCCAACCTGGCAGATACCTATACCATTTCAACTGCAGGCGTGGTTAGCGCTGCTGGCCAGGGCGAAGTGCTCGGCGGTACCCCACGTGCAGGTAACGTAAGCATTAAAGGCTCGAACAGCCAAGCAATCAACATTTCGGTAGGTAACTACACCACCCATAACGGTGTGCGCCTGCAAAACGCAAGCTGCGCATATAACGGTGGCAGCGCGGTTTCGGGTTGTACGATTAACGCTGCAGCAGCACCTGCCTCTGCTGGCAAAACCTTGCTGGTTGGCGTGCAAGCTGTAGTCGATGGCTCGCAGAACGAAGGTGTGGTTGCCACACCAAGCTTCGATATCACGGTGGTTTATAACTAAGCCACGTGTCATCTCTGGCGCTGCGTGTTTAGTCGCACGCAGCGCACCTTAAAATTTCACAGTCATTGGGGAGTTGCGTGTGCAGTATCAGCATCGCATACTGTGTGTTTTAGCAGGCATTCTTATTGCTGCTTCGGCTGGTGCCGCGACCCAGAACATCACCTCAAAGCTTTCCTTCCGCGCACCACTGGTTTTACAAAAACTGCGCGACATTAACTTTGGCGATGTTAGTGCAGGCATTGCCGCAACCTACCGCATTACGCCGAACGGCACCTTAAGCGTTGCCTCTGGGTCGGGCGTATTGCTGGGCGGAACCGCGCAGGGTGGGCATGTTACCATTAAGGGGTCGCAAACGCAGCGTATCAATATCAGCGTCGGCAACTATGTTGCGAACAAGGGCGTTACCCCCAGAAATGCTTCGTGCCGCTACAATAATGGCAGCGTTGTTACGCCCTGTAGGATTACCAATGCAACCGCACCTACCAGCGGTGGGCGCAACTTGTTGCTGGGGCTGGATGTTGCCGCTGACGGCACCCAAACCCATGATATGATAGCTACTCCGAGCTTTGATATTATGGTTATCTATAATTAGATAAAATCCCTTGCAAAACTAATCGTTATTTAAGATTTTTCAGGCATTCTCGGATTTGGAGAGTGCGTAAATGAACCTTTCTTTTTTATGGCTGACGGTTGCTGCTTTGGTGTGTAGTACAGCAGGTGCTGCCACAGTGAACATGTCGGCGAATATTAAATTCCGCGCGCCTCTGTCGCTCACGAAAACTAACGATATTGATTTTGGTGTGGTATCGGCCGGGGTTGCCGACACCTATACGATTACCCCCGATGGCACCGTGAGCAGCAAAGGCAAAGGCCAGACACTGGGCGGTGGCGCAAAAGCTGGAAGCATCACGATTGCCGGCTCAGAATCACAAGCCATTAGCATCAGCACCGGCAATTATGGCGGCAGTAATGGCGTAAAATTGCAGGAAGCCAGTTGCAGCTATAATGGCAGCGGCGTGGTATCGCCGTGCAGCATGGCTGGGGCAAAACCAGCGGGTAAGCAATCTGTGTTAAAGCTGGGTGCCATCATTACTGTGGATGGTACGCAAGCCGAGGGCGTGGTTGCCTCGCCCAGCTTTGATATTGTAGTCGCTTACCAATAGCGCCACCTCATTCCCTCGTTCATTGAACTTGCGAGCGCCCCCACGCTAGGCTATGGCGTTAGGCTAAGCATGAGGAATGTATGAAAGCGCTGGTAAAATCACACGCAAAAGAAGGTATCTGGCTGGAAGATGTGCCGATGCCAGACTATGGCATTAACGATGTGCGCATCAAGGTGCTGAAAACCGGTATTTGCGGCACCGATGTGCATATTTACAACTGGGATGATTGGGCCAAAAAAACTATCAACGTGCCCACCGTAGCGGGGCACGAATTTGTGGGGCGCGTCGAGGCGATTGGCAGCAATGTGCAAAATATTGCCGTGGGCGATATTGTTTCAGCTGAAGGGCATATTGTGTGCGGCCATTGCCGTAACTGCATGGCAGGCAGGCGGCATTTATGCGCGCACACGCTGGGGGTGGGCGTGAACCGCGACGGTGCGTTCGCCGAATATGTTTCGGTGCCTGCCGTGAATGTGTGGAAATGCAGCGACGAAATTCCGATGGAATATTACGCTATTTTTGATCCGCTGGGCAATGCGGCGCACACCGCACTTAGCTATGATTTAGTGGGCGAAGATGTGCTCATTACCGGCGCAGGCCCTATTGGCGCGATGGCGGCAGGCATGGCCAAAAAGGCCGGTGCGCGGCACGTGGTGATTACCGATGTCAATGATTACCGCCTCGATTTAGCCAAGCGTATGGGCGCCGTTCCGGTGAATGTTGCCACGCAAAAAATAGAACCGGTGATGCAGCAATTAGGCATGACCGAAGGGTTTGATGTGGGCTTGGAAATGTCGGGCAACCCGCAGGCGCTTTCGCAGATGATTGCGAGCATGGCGCATGGCGGCAAAATTGCGATGCTGGGCATTCAGCCCGGGCAAACCGGCATCGATTGGGATGCGGTGGTATTTAAAGGGCTCACCATTCGTGGTATTTACGGCCGCTTGATGTTTGAAACCTGGTACAAGCTGAGCATGATGATGGAATCGGGGCTGGATATTGCCCCCATTATCACGCACCGCTTCCATTACAGCGAATTCCAGAAAGGCTTCGATGTGATGCGCTCGGGGAATTCGGGCAAAGTAATTCTCGATTGGAGTGATGTATGACCTTAGCCGCAAACACATCTGTACCCACGGTTTCTGCATTTGAACATAGCTTAAGCGCCGAGCTTGAAGCCTTGCGCACCGCGGGCACCCTGAAGCATTTTCGCCATATTACTGGCGCAATGGATACCAACGTGCATATGCAGGAAAAAGCCGGTGATATTCTGGTGCTTTCTTCGAATAATTATCTGGGGCTGGCCAACCACCCGGAAGTAATAAAAGCCGGGCAAGATGCCCTAGCACAGTATGGCGCAGGCACCGCATCGGTACGTTTTATTTGCGGCACGTTCGATATTCACACTGAAATTGAAGCAGCGATTGCGCGCATGCACGGCACGCAGGCATCGCTTACCTATGTTTCGTGTTGGGCTGCGAATACAGGGCTAATGCCAAGTATTGCAGGTGCCGAAGATGTATTGATCTCCGATGCGCTCAACCATGCCTCGCTGATTGATGGTTGCCGCATGAGCAAGGCCAAACGCATGATCTATGCGCACAGCAACATGGCCGAACTGGAAGCCAAACTGCAAGAAGCCAAAGGTGCACGACGCATTTTCATTGTAACTGACGGCGTGTTCAGCATGGAAGGCAGTATTGCCAAACTACCTGAAATTGTGGCACTTGCACGGGCTTACGGCGCAATCATTATTCTCGATGATTCACACGGCGTGGGTGTAATGGGCAAACATGGCCGTGGCACTGCCGAGCATTTTGGCCTCGAGCACGAAATTGATATTTACACCGGCACACTTGGCAAAGCGCTGGGCGGTGCAGCAGGCGGCTATGTTGCAGGTTCGCAGGCGCTGATAACTTACTTAAATCAGGTGTCGCGCCCGCAATTGTTTTCCAATGCTCTGCCTGCCACGATTGCGGCCAGCGCCATGCAGGCCATTCGGATTCTGGAACGTGAGCCCGAGCGCGTAGCGCGGCTGCAGGCCATTACGCATACCATGCGCGAAGGCTTGAAAAAGCGCGGGTTTAAACCCTACGAAGGGGAGTCGGCGATTATTCCGATTATTCTGGGCGATACCGCATTTGCGATTAAAATGAGCCAAGAATTATTGAATGCAGGCATTTTCATTACTGGCTTTGGTTACCCTGTGGTGCCGGAAGGTACCGCGCGGTTGCGCATGCAAATGTGCGCCAGCTTAACCGATGCGCAGATTGCGTTCGCGCTCGATACGTTCGAGAAAATCGGCAAAAAATTCCAGCTTATTTAGCTTGCGTTAGTTGCGTGGATTGCAGCGGTGCGTGCTGCGCATTTTGTAGTTGAATCTGGGCAGCGGGCTGTGGTGCCTGAGGCTGCGGCGCAGTCAAAGCTGCAGGCGTAGTGGCCACGTGTTTTTTATCGAAAATCGGCCCCATCACGCGCGAAATACTATACATACCGGCAGCCACCATTGCCGATGTCACTGCTTCACTGATAAAATAGTAAGGCACAGCAGAATGATCGGGGTCGCGCGTAGCTTTAGTGGCGCCTTCCTTGATCATGCCGGGATAGGTTTTTTCCATTTCCGCAATTTTGGTGAGGGCTTTTTCATCGCCAGTGATTTTGGCAACCGCTTTACCAATGCTGCGCGATGCCCAGCCAATTGGTTTATCGGCATAGCTACCTTTGCTGGCAATCTGGCTGAATTTTTCGGGGTTATTCGTTTCCATCGTTTTGATGGCTTCTTTTGACATGGCGCGCAGTTCGGGGTTGGTGGCTTTCGCCAGCATGCTGGTGCGAGTCCATAGCAAACCAACGGTCATGTAAAACGGTATGAGCGAGAGAATACGGCTGCTCATCACCGATGCCCAACCTTGCTTTGGCGCTTCTTCTACCTCGCGTTCCGATTGCTGAATCGCAGCGTCGGTATTGGCCTTATCGCCGTAAATTTCGCGGTTCCATTTTTTTACCAGATGCACTTTCGCATCTTCCATCCATTTCACAGGGGCAAGCACCGCAAAACCACCAGAAAGGAAAAAGCTTTTGCTGGCTAGCAGCTTGGCAGTATCTTTATCGACGCCGGGAATTTTACCCGCCCAATCGACAAATTTTTGCATCATTTTCTGGCCGCCATGCGTGCGCTCGACCCAGTACACGGCGCCCACGCTCATCAGCACGTTGATGGCGTAGTTAATGCCAGTATAGGTGAGGAAATCGAATTTCTTCTCGCCTTCGGTAACAAAATGATTGGGTTGTTTATCGCGCGTCATACACAGCCCTTCCTCGCCGCAACCTGTATGGTGCCGCGATGCTATGTCGTATCGATACGAATGCGCAGATAGTCTTTTTCACTCTGATTAGTGTAGCAAAACCAGAGTGTTTTATGTGTGAAGATTGTGCGACAAATGCACCAAGCGAGCAACCCAAGATGCTGTTTTATATGAGATTAGCGGTGGGCTTCGCCGCGCTGAAACACGGTGTCGGTAGCCAGCACTTCTTCGACCGCAACGGGGGGTAGGGCGCTGACTTCCGCATAATAGGGCAAGAAATCTGGCCGTGTGCTCTCACGCAGCTGTTCGAAACTATCGATTACGAAATAATGGTGCTGGAAGGTATCGATACGGTATTTTTGCCGCATGATACGTTTGACATCATACGCCACATGGGTGGCTTTTTCGCTTAAGCAATAATTCACTTCACCGAGCGAAGAGGAAATACCGGCGCCGTAAATACGGCGACCTTTTGGGGTGTTGATGAGGCCGAACTCGATAGTGAACCAGTAAAGCGTTTCAAGGTAGGGCAGGTAGTTGTGCTGCATGGCTTTCATGGCGCCTTCGCCGAACGCGTGGAAATAATCGGCAAATACAGGGTTGGCAATCATCGGCACATGGCCAAACATATCGTGGAAAATATCGGGCTCCTGAAGGTAATCAATTTCTTCGGGGGTGCGTATGAAGGTTGTCACCGGAAACTGCCGCTTTGCTAAATGCGCAAAAAACACCTCGGCAGGCAGTAACCCCGGCACGGTTACTAAACGCCAGCCGCTTAATTTTTGTAGCTTATCGCTGATGCGATCATAATTAGGGATGCCATTTTCGCCTGCGAAATCGAGTGCTTCAATGCCTTGCATATATTCATCGCAGGCCTTGTCTTTCAGGGTGGGCATAATGCGGTTAAACAAAAACCGCCACATGGCGTGGTGTTCTTCGGTAAATTGTTCCCATTTGAAGTTTACCGTCATGTCTTCGGCGTTCATGCCGGTATAGTCGCCACGCAGTTCGAAGCCTATTTCTTCACGCATGAAATCTCCCCTGAATAGTGGGCACTATAGCATGTTGCGGCTGCGAGGCTAGCACTTGCTAGTGCGGCGCAATATGGCTATGGTGGGCACGCATCAGCAAGGGAGCATCTATGACGGCACAGGCACTGAATCCTATCAGCGATATTAACCCCATGGGCACCGATGGCTTTGAATTCGTGGAATATGCCGCGCGCGAACCTGCACAGCTTGAAGCGCTTTTTACCACGCTGGGCTTCCAGAAAATTGCCAAGCATCGTTCCAAAGAAGTCTATTTGTGGCGGCAGGGCGATATTAATTTTATCCTGAATGTGCAGCCCGGCAGCCATGCCGAATCGTTTTATAATGCGCATGGGCCTTCGGCCAACGCGATGGCGTTCCGCGTGAAAGATTCAGCCGCGGCAATCGCCCGCGCCAAAAGCCTGGGCGCCACCGTGGTGGCCAGCAATGTCGGGCCGATGGAGCTTTCCATCCCCGCAATTGAAGGCATTGGTGGCAGCCTGATTTATCTGGTCGATAGGTACGGCGCGCAATCCATTTACGATATCGATTTTGTGCCGCTTGCTGGCGTGAACCAACACCCTGAAGGCAATGGGCTTAGCTATATCGATCACCTGACACACAACGTGCAG
>JBILFK010000086.1:0-6755 GCA_044351685.1 Rickettsiales bacterium
TTGCGGTCGATTCGGTGCCGGCGATTTTTGCTATCACCACGGATCCGTATATTGTGTATACCAGCAATATTTTCGCGATTCTGGGCCTGCGTGCGCTCTATTTTGCGCTGGCGGCAGTGGTGCACCAGTTCCATTACCTGAAACCCGCGCTTTCGCTGGTGCTGGTGTTTATTGGCGCGAAAATCTTTATTGCCGACGCGATGGATTTAGAAAAATTCCCCGCTAGCATTTCACTCGGCGTTACGTTCGCGTTGCTTACGCTTGGTATTGTGGCTTCCAAGCTATTTCCCAAGAAAGAAACACATTAGAAAACGGGCTATTCGCCTTCAGTTTTAGTGCTGGCCGTTTTATAGCTAAGCGCGGTTTTACGCGACTTGCCGGAAAGCAGATCTTCCTGCTTCTGGCCGCGTAACTGATCAAAAATGGTGAGCGCCTGTGCAACCATACTTCCTACATCATTGGCATTGCCGGGAAGCAGCATGGTGGTGGATGTTTTGGCGAGTTTTTCGAATGCCGCCACATAGCTTTCGGCCACGCGTAGGGCAATGGCATCTTCGCCACCATCGCGGCTAATGGCGGCAGCAATTAACTCGATGCCTTTGGCGGTCGCTTCGGCAACTGCAATAATGGCTTCGGCTTCACCTTTTGCGCGGTTGACCTGATCGGTCAGCGCCGCTTCGGAGGTTAATACCACCTGCTGTTTTTCACCTTCGGCCATGTTGATTTTTGATTGACGCAGGCCTTCCGATTGCAAGATTTCGGCGCGTTTCTGGCGTTCGGCAGCTACTTGCAGTTCCATGGCCTTTAACACCGTAGCAGGTGGCGTAATGTTTTTAATTTCGTAGCGCATGCACTGGATGCCCCAGGTTTGTGCGGCCAGATTGATGGCGGCAACAATATTAGCATTCAGCTGTTCGCGCTCTTCGAAGCACTGATCGAGCGAGAGTTTACCGATTTCCGAACGCATGGTGGTTTGTGCTAGCTGGGCTACTGCATAAATCGGGTCGTTCACGCCGTAACTGGCCTGCACCGGATCGATGATGCGCAGATACAGCATGCCGTCCATCATCATCGTCACGTTGTCACGCGTAATGGCAGGCTGCTCCTGCACTTCATAGGCAAATTCCTTCAGCGAATGGCGATAGGAAACGCGCTCGATAAAGGGCACCAGAATATTCAAGCCGGGTTCGAGTTTGCGATCAAAGCGGCCCAATTTCTCGACAATCCATGCCGATTGTTGCGGCACAATTTTAACGCCTTTGGCAATCACTAAAATGCCAATGAAGCCAAGAACCAGAAATAATGCGGGGCCGAAAAACATGAGGGAATCCTTTGGTTAAGACGATTTCACTTTCAACACGTTACCTTCCACGGCGCTAATACGCACCTGCGTGCCGGCGGCGATTTCTGTTGCGGTTTCGTGCCCATCGATTTCGGCGAACATTAGCGTGCCCGACCAGCGCACTTGCCCGCGCGTGCCTTTTTTCAGGCCAGCATCGGCGACAATCGCGATATCACCTACCATGTTGCTATAGGGCTTTTCTTTGGGGTTTAGGCGCCAAGCTTTCATTTTGCTCCACAGCAGCACCGCAAAAATAATGGTGCTGGCAAAAAATATCGCAGCTTGCAGAACATAATCGTTAGCGCCAGCGGCACCGATTTCAATGGCAATGCCCGTGAGAATGGCGCCAAGCCCGGCGAACACCAGCCCAATACCGGGAATGCCAAAGGCCTCGAGCGCCAATAATGCTGCCCCTGCGATCAACCAACCGATAGATGCAGAGAGTGGCAGCATTTATTTTTTCTCCGCGTCTTCTTTTGCCTCTTCCGGTGCAGCGGGTGCAGCCACTGGCAGTGGCAGCGGGCTATCGGAGAGCGTGTTCAGATAGGCAATCAGGTTTGCACGGTCCGCATCTTTGGTGGTACCCGCATAGGCCATGATGGTGCCGGGCACCCATTTGCGCGGGGCATATTGAAACTGGTTCATTTCTTCGAATGTCCAGGTGCGATCGCCGTGCGATTTCATGCCCTCAGAGTAAGCAAAACCATCCTTGCTCGCCACTTTACCACCAAGCACACCCCACAAATTGGGGCCCACTTTATTGGCGCCGCCTTTGTCGTTGCTGTGGCACACGGTGCATTTTTTGGCAAAATAATCGCCGCCTTTAGTGGCGTCGGCGCTGGCATAGAGCGCATCGATATTGGGGGCGCCTTGAGGTTTTGCAGCGCCACCGGCGCCTGCTGTGTCATCGGCCATTTCTTCGACTTTATAGCCGCGCGCGAATTCTTCGTGGTGGCCAGGGTGTTTGGGGCCGCCTTCGTAGAGATATTCGGTGACCTTGCCGGCAATCATGCCGATAAGCCCCGCCAACACCACTGCGCCGGCGATTTTATTTAACTCAAAACCATTATCTGATGCCATAGTCTGTATCCTTGTTGGTGATTGCGGGGTAGCATACTGATTTGCGTGTCGCAAGAATCTTGTCATTTTCGTGTGATTCTGCTTTGTCTTTGCGCAACCATGTCGCAGCTTACCCCACTCATTGTTATTCCGGCGCGCCTTGCTTCCACTCGGCTGCCCAATAAACCGCTCGCCATGATCGGCGATGCGCCGATGATTGTGCAGGTGTGGCGCCGCGCTCGTGAGGCCGATATTGCCCCGGTGATGGTGGCCTGCGATAGTGCGCTTATTGCCGATGTGATACGTGATGCTGGCGGCGATGCGATTCTCACTGACCCTGCCCTGCCCTCCGGCTCCGACCGCGTATGGCAAGCCGTACAGCAGCATGACCCAGGTGCCAAATATAACGCGATTGTGAATTTGCAGGGCGATTTGCCGACCTTTGATGCGGCACTTTTTGCGCCGCTGCTTGCGCCATTCGCGCAGGCGCATGTTGATATTACCACACTTGCTGCGCCCATCACCCGGCCCGAAGAGCACGAGAACCCCAATGTAGTGAAGGCCGTGTGGGCACAGCCTGCCGGTGGCAGGCGAGGGCGCGCGCTGTATTTTACCCGCGCCACCGCGCCTTACGGCGATGGGGTGCGCTTTCACCATATTGGGGTGTATGCTTACCGGCGCGCGGCGCTTGAGCGCTTTGTGGCGCTGCCCCCCAGCCCGCTGGAGTTGCGCGAAAAGCTGGAACAGTTGCGTGCACTGGAAGCAGGCATGCATATCGAACTAGTGGTTGCCGAAGCGGTTCCTCTTGGTGTAGATACCCCCGAAGATTTAGAACGTGCACGCGAATTTTTTAAGTGAACGAACAACGAAGTCAGGAGGCTTCGTGAGCCATCAGCCCGCGAAGCGGCGCGCAGGACTAGCCAGAATGGCGATGTCCGAAGCAACATAGAGGAATTATTATGCAATTAGCCCCCAAACCCTACCATGTGGTTGCCATTGGCAATGCCATTGTTGATGTGCTTTCGTTCAGCGATGATCGGTTTATCGAAGAACAGGCCATGCGCAAAGGCACCATGTGCCTGATCGATGATGCGCGCGCCGAAGCGCTTTACAATGTGATGGCGCAAACCACCGAGGTTTCGGGCGGTTCGGCCGCCAATACGCTGGCGGGTATGGCGTCGTTGGGTGCGAATACGGCCTTTATTGGCAAAGTGAATAACGATGCGCTTGGCCACCATTTTCGCCATGATCTGAACGCCGTGGGTGTCGAATTTACTACCCCTGCCACACAAAATGGCCAACCGACTGCGCGCTGCCTGATTGTGGTGACGCCTGATGGTCAGCGTACCATGAACACCTATCTGGGTGCGGCGGGCGAGCTGCACGAAGTCGATGTAGATGGCGCACTGATTGCCAAGGCGCAGGTGCTGTACGGCGAAGGCTATATGTGGGATATGGAATGCACCAAAGCCGCGCTGCGAAAGGCGTTTTCGCTTGCCAAAGCGGCGGGCGCAAAAGTGGCGTTCACGCTTTCGGATGTGTTTTGCGTCGAGCGTTCGCGCGATGAATATCTGCACATGATTCGCGAAGATTTTGATATTTTGTTCTGCAATCACGAAGAAGCGCAGGCGCTGTATCCCGGTAAATCGCTTGAAGAAGTATTGCAGGCATTGCAAGGCCAGTGCGAAGTGATTGCGGTGACGTGTGGTTCGAAGGGTTCGATCATTCTTACGCCCACCGAGCGCATTCAAGTGGACCCTATCTGGGTGCATGAGGTGGTGGATACTACCGGTGCTGGCGATTTGTATGCCGCAGGGTTTTTGTATGGGCTAACACACGGCCGCAGCCTTGCCGAGTGCGGCGCGCTGGGTTCGGCCTGCGCTTCAGAAATCATTACCCATCTGGGCGCGCGCGCGCAAAAACCACTTAAGCGGCTAATTGCATAGCGGCATTTTTCGCCATATTGTTCTCGCGTGGTCCCGTAGCTCAGCTGGATAGAGCAAGCGTTTCCTAAGCCGACACTCTACCCTCAAAAAGAGGTGCGCGATTAGGAGGTTGGTGTAAGGTGGCCGCCTGCCGAACCGCGCGGCGAACCGTGTGCGCACTGGCAGAATTTTTGTGTTATTGGTTCCGTAGCTCAGCTGGATAGAGCACTCGTTTCCTAAACGAGGGGTCGCTAGGTTCGAATCCTGCCGGGACCACCAGCCCAAAGTGGGAGGAGTTTTATGGCCATAAAGCAGTTACTATTTGTTGATACTAACATATGGCTAGATTTTTACCGCGCACGCACCGACGCAGGTTTAAAATTACTCGAACATGTGGAAGCAGTTTCAGATAAGCTTATTTCAACTTATCAAGTGGAAATGGAGTTTAAAAAGAACCGCCAAGACGCAATTCTCGAAAGCCTAAGGGGCCTCAAATCACCAGATGGCGTTCAGCGCCCCGCACTATTTTCTGATGCACAGGCAGTAAGAACCTTAAATAAAAACATATCGGGTGCAAAGACACAGGTAACAAAGCTTAAAACGCGTATGAAAAAAGCGCTAGAGAATCCAGCGCTGCATGATCCTGTTTATAAAGCGTGCCAGCGACTCTTTCATGCTGATAGCACGTTGATTCTGAGCCGTGATGATAGCATTCGCCATGTCATCAGAAAGCGGGCTCTAAAAAGATTTCTACATGGGTGCCCACCTAGAAAGAAGAATGACACCTCCATCGGGGATGCAATTAATTGGGAATGGATGGTGGAGTGCTCACTTAAAAACAATGCCGAGCTAGTAGTAGTGACCAGAGATTCAGACTATGGTGCCTCATATGAAGATTTCTCTTATGTTAATGACCACCTGAAACAAGAGTTTGCGGAGCGAGTCAGCCGGAAAAGAAAGATATTGCTGTATATGGTTCATGTCGTGACGGGCGAATCGAAGGCTAGAAGAATCTATAAGGGGATTGAGTTTTTCGTCGCATCGGCGATGGTCTTTGGCGTAATCGCTTACAACGCCCCACTCGCTCTCTCGTGCCTTCTGGGCGCGATTATTGCCGGAGTGTGCATCTACAATATTTACAAGCCACACCCCTACGAAAAGACACCGCGCCATAGGCGTGCTTACTGGGCACTGGCGCTGGCATCACCCATCCTCTTTATAGGCACAATTACGCCCAAAGCGGTGCCAGAGCAGGATATGCAAGACGTATCATCCAGCAGTCCGCTTGCCACCGAGCTAATGCCCAAGGGTAGCGAATTTCTTTATAACGAAACCGACACCAAAAGAGTGGCGTGGATAATGAATGGCAAGAGCAGCATCAAGCAACGGCTAAAGGATCCCGATTCGGCAAAGTTCGCCAAGTGCAACACATTTTACAACTTCTTATAATCGCATCGCATTTTGGCTACAGACCTGCGGCCTAGTAGGCCGCTGCTCGCACCGTTCCGGTTGGCGTTCCGCCCAGAGGAACGCAGAAATGCTGCATCGTCGGTGCTTATCGTTGCCGTTCCTCCCGTTCCCCCTCTTTTATAAAAGGGTAAAGTGGGTAGAGATAAAGACAGACACACCCACTGAGCCAGTTAGAGGCAATGGCGTCCCCCACGGTTCGGGCAAGAACGGGGGAACGCCTGCACCTAACCTACTAGGCCGTCAACATTTTTGCGCCAAGCGAACCGAGGAACGGTGGGCGGAACGCTAGAAGGCCTCATCGGCCTGCTTCGCAACCAGCTCGGTAACGACCCGTAGTGTTTCACCATTGTTGCGCACGACAAGACGCTGGCTGCGCTCAAGCGCAGTACCGCGTGCATAGCAATGTTCGGGGGATTTGCCACCGAAGCGTAATTTGCCACGCTCCCAACCTAGCTGCCGCATGGCCTCGCCGATACGTGCATTATGCTCCTGCCCCCGCTGGGCGGTGGGGATATCGAGAATGTCCCACACGTCACTGGCCTTTATTTTGCCCTGTGCGTCGCCCAGCACTTCTTGCAGCAACAAGAAATAAGGATCTTCTACCTCCCGCTTTTGCTGCTCGGCTTCAGCCAATGGCCACAACTCCTTGGCAAGGCGAATGGCCTCTCCTTGTGCTTCACGGTGCGCTGCCTCGGCCCAAAGCTGGTCACGGTCACGCTTCAACGCCGCTAGGTCAAACCGCTCAATGCGAACAGGCCAAAAGCGGCGATTCCCAGTGCCATCTCGCAAATATTGCGAACTGTTGGTAGTACCAAAGATTACGCACTGGCGGGGAACCTCGGTGCTCAGTCGAGCATACGACATTCGCGCCCTGTCGGTGCTGCGTGAGAGAAATGCCTTCAGGTGCTCGACATCCCCCTTCCTCATGCCCTTCAGTTCAGCAGCTTCAATGATCCAGC
>JBILFK010000088.1:0-6666 GCA_044351685.1 Rickettsiales bacterium
ATGCTGAAATTATCGATTTTATTCCGAATAAATCATAAAAAAACTTCAAGGAGCATTCCATGAATATTCAAAAAATGATGAAACAAGCTCAGCAAATGCAACAGAAGCTGGCAGCCGCGCAAAGCGAAATTGAAAAGCGCGAAGCCGAAGGCAGTGCGGGTGGTGGCGCAGTAAAAATTACCCTGAATGGTAAAGGCCAGCTTACTGGCGTTACGCTTGGTGAAGGGGCACTGGATGACCGCGAAATGCTCGAAGATCTCATCACCGCTGCCCACCGCGACGCGAAAGAAAAGATCGATGCCATTATCAACGACACCATGGGCAGCGCCACTGGCGACCTTGGCTTGCCTGCCGGTATGAAACTACCTTTTTAGAGCCTCATGAAAAAGTCCCTCGCTACGCTCAGTGTACTTTTTCATGGAAAGCAGAAGAAAATGTGCTGGAGACGGCTCGGCGCACATTTTAGTGGATTATAAAGTAAAACGATATGGCTACCTCTGCGATTGATCAACTTGTTGCTGCTTTAAGCAAACTACCAGGCGTTGGGCCGCGCTCGGCAAGGCGCTTGGCGCTGCATATTCTCAAGCAAAAAACCTCGCGTATTCCACCACTGGTGCACGCACTTACCCGCGCCGACGCTGAAGTGGTAACGTGCGGCACCTGTGGCGCACTCGATGATTGCAACCCTTGCCGCATCTGCCGCGATGAAACGCGTGACGGTAAAACCATTTGCGTAGTGGAAGATGTCGCCGATGTCTGGGCGATGGAGCGAGGGCGCAGCTTCAAAGGCCGTTACCATGTGTTGGGCGGCACGCTTTCGGCGCTCGATGGGCGCGGCCCCGATATGCTACATATGGATGCGTTATTATCGCGCGTAAAAAATGGCAACATCAGCGAAGTGATTTTGGCACTCAGCGCCACCGTTGCCGGGCAAACCACCGGCCATTATGTGGCCGATAAACTTGAAGGCACGGGCATTCACATTACACGCCTCGCGCATGGTTTGCCGATGGGCGGCGAACTGGACTATATGGATGATGGCACGCTCAGCGCCGCACTCGAAGCGCGGTTAAGGTATGAGGCTTAGGCTGCATCACTTTTTTCAATGCTCAGCAAGGTAGTCTCGCTCTCAATCAATGCAGGTTCATCGCCAGCCATAATCTGGTAAGTGGCGATGGCTGTGGGCACTTCTTTGCCCTTGGCGGGGCGCACGCCTTTTTGGGCAATCGCGCGCATGCGCGAAAGCACATTGCGGTTAAGCGAGCGTGCAAACTTATCGAAATGCGCCATGCTCGATTTAATACTACCACCCACCGCATCCACATGCGAAAGCGCTGTCACCATATCGGTCATCAATTGTTCCACTAACCCTAAAATCACTTGCTGATTTTCTTCCTGCCGTGCCTCTAAAATCATGCTGCGTGCATAAAGGAAAAGCGCAGGCAACGTATCGGGCCCGGCCAGAATAATATCGTGTTGTAGGCATTGCTGAATCAACTCCGGGTCACGCTTACGAAGGCGCGTGATCACTTCATCGTTCGGCACATACATCACCTGAATGAGGCGCATGGCATCGCGGCCTTTGCCTTTCAGGTATTTCACCACCGCCTGCCCATACGCCTTGCCAGCCAAACTTTGCACATGCCGCTTCATGGTGGCACAAAGCTTTTCGAAAATGCCATCAAACTCTGGCGTGCCTTCGGCTTCAAACAACCCATAAATATGCTGAGAGGCTTTGCTATCCAGCACCATCACCTGCCCTGCAGGCAAATAAATCAATGCGTCAGGGCGTAGCGCGCCTTCTTCGCCTGCCATATGCAGCTGCAAATCGTAATCGATACCGCGACTGAGGCCCAATTGCGTCAGCAGATTATCGAGTGTTAATTCTGCCTCGGCCCCTGCGCCGATTGGGTGCTTCATCGCGCGCACCAGCACTTGCAGCTGTTGCGCTGAACCTGCGGCCTGCACCTGCATTTTACCCAGTAAATCAGCGAGTTCTTTTTGTTCTTTCATCAGTTTTTCAGTGGCGTTTTTGGTGAATTCTTCAATGTGCTTATTGGCCTGTTGGCGCTCGCGCTGATGGTCTTCGAGCAGCTTGCTCGAAAGTTGCTGGCCAGTTTCAAACGCCGCAGCTTTGGCATATTCCTTAAAGGCATCTTGTGCATCGCGCATGGTCGCAAGCTGTTCCTTCATGGCGTTAGCGCGCGCCTGTTCGCCCACCAGTGCTTTCTCGGCCTCCTGTGCGCGCAGTTCGGCACGCCGCCACGAGACAAATAAAAATATCGCCGCCGCAAACGTTGCAGTGCAAAACAATAATGGAAGCCAGAGTGCCATAGAAAACCGTGATTCGCTTGATTATTCTGCTAACCGCACTAGCATCAAATGCACTAAATCGCACGGAGATTTTATGCCCCCAGTTTCGGCCATTCCCACCGCCGCTATTATTTTAGCTGCAGGCAAAGGCACACGTATGCAATCGGCGCTACCGAAAGTAATGCATGAAGTGGCGCAACTGCCAATGGTAGGGCACGTGATTAAAACCGCGCAAGCCGCCGGGCTTGGGCCTATCACGCTGGTGGTATCGCCAGAAATGGCAACTGTTACCGTGTTTGCACAAACGCTTGCCGATGATGTACGCGAAGTGCACCAAACCGAGCAGCTTGGCACGGGCCACGCAGTGCTTTGCGCTAAAAAATCGCTTGAAACCTTCGATGGCAACCTGATGATTCTTTATGGCGATACACCGCTGATCACCGCTGAAACCATTACCAAATTGCAGGAATGCTTGCTCGCCGATGCCCGCACCGCCGTTGCTGTGCTTGGGTTTACGCCACCCGATGCTGGCAGCTATGGCCGCCTGATTATGAACGCCGAGCGCACCTTGGAACGTATTGTGGAAGCCAAAGATGCCAACGCCAGCGAACTGAAAGTTACTCTTTGCAATTCCGGTGTGATTGCGCTGCGCGGGAACATTGCGTGGGAAATGCTGGAGCGGATTGAAAATAACAATGCCAAAGGCGAATATTACCTCACCGATGTGGTGGCGATTGCGCGTGCGGCAGGCTACACCGCCCGCGTGGTGGAAGCCGATGCCGATGAAGTGCTGGGCGTAAATTCACGCGTGGAACTGGCACAGGCCGAAGCGATTTTTCAAGCGCGTAAACGCCATGAAATTATGCTTTCGGGTGTAACGCTGCAATCACCGGATACGGTATATTTTTCGCACGATACCAGCATTGCACCCGATACACTGGTTGAACCCAACGTAGTGTTTGGCGAAGGCGTTGCCGTGGGTAGCCGCGCGCATATCAAGGCATTCTGCCATATTGAAGGTAGTGTCATTGGCGATGATACGATTGTAGGCCCCTTCGCCCGTTTGCGCCCCGGCACCAATCTGGGTGCCAAAGTGCGTATTGGTAATTTTGTGGAAATCAAAAAAAGTGAAATCGAGGATGGCGCGAAAGTGAATCACCTCAGTTACATCGGCGATGCCACGGTGGGTGAAAATGCCAATATCGGCGCGGGCACTATCACCTGCAACTACGATGGTTACCATAAATACCGCACTGTCATTGGCCGCGAAGTATTTATTGGCTCGAACACCGCGCTGGTTGCACCGCTTACGGTGGGCGATGGCGCGATGGTTGCCGCGGGTTCAGTAATTACCGAAGATATTGCGCCCGATGCACTGGCGCTTGCACGCACCCGCCAAGAGCAAAAAGAAGATTGGGCGCGCAGCTTCCGCGAAAACCAGAAAAATAAAAAAGCCGGAACCGACTAAACTGTCGGTAACTCCATCACCATCGCAAGTGCCGCAAGTGCAGCCTGCACCCGCACGCTTTCTCTATCACCTGCAAACACATGCCGCTGATGCAGCGTGCTGTGGCGTGAAGCCATCGCCATATGCACCAGCCCCACGGGCTTTTCTTCGCTACCACCACCAGGCCCTGCAATACCGGTTACGGAAAGCGCGATATCACTATTGGCCGTGCGCTGCGCGCCTTCAGCCATTGCACGCGCCACGGCTTCGCTTACCGCACCATGCACTGTTATCAACGCGGCATCGACACCTAACATTTGCGTTTTTGCTTCATTGGCATAGGTGATAAAACCGTGCGTAAACACATCGGAACTGCCGGGGATAGTAGTGATAAGCGCGCTGATTAACCCGCCCGTGCAGGATTCTGCCGTGGCCAATTTCCAGCCATAGTTACGGCAGCGTTCTAGCACCTGCTTCGCTAAGGCATGTGATTGCGCATCGAACATCATGGAATCATGCTCACATGCGGGTGCAGTATCGGCCATAACACATAGATTGCAAGTAGCAGCGTGCTAGCTGCCAGCGCCGCCAGCACATCGTCGAACATCACGCCAAACCCACCATGAATGCGCCTATCAGCAAGGCTGATGGGCCAAGGCTTCAGAATATCGAACAGGCGAAACAACACAAACCCTGCAAGCAACACATACGGCGATGTCGCTACCTGCGATAGCAGTGCTAAACTTTCGTGCTGCACACCGGTGGTGGCAATCAGCCAGCCATAAAAAAATGTGTAGGTAAGCCACTGGCCTGCCACTTCATCAATCACGATTTCGCTTGGGTCGTGTTTGGTGTGCGAGCGCCGCATGTAATGCGTCGATGCTTTTGTGCCAATTATTGTCACCAGCAGCGCACACACGCACAATATCGCCCAACCATATGGCAGATGCACGATCGGATACGCCATGATGACGGCTACCAAAGAACCCCACGTGCCGGGTGCAGGTTTCAAAAACCCCACCCCAAACCATGTGCAAAGCAGTTTAGACATCAGCAGGCACCGTCACGCTTACTATCACTTGCGCTGCCAGCCCCTCACCACGCCCCGTGAAACCAAGTTTCTCGGTGGTGGTAGCTTTCACGCTAACATGGCGAATATCAAGCGCGAGTAAACCGGCAAGTTGCGCGCGCATGGTTTCGCGGTGCGGGTGAATTTTGGGTTGCTCACCAATCACCGTAATATCGACATGCGAAATGGTTGCGGCAGCTTCGCGCAATAAACCCAACGCATGCGCTACGAAGGCCTTGGAATCGGCACCTTTCCAGCGTGCATCACTGGGCGGAAAATGCATGCCAATATCGCCAGCAGCTATCGCGCCCAACATGGCATCGACCAGTGCATGCAGCACCACATCAGCATCGGAATGGCCTTCAAGCGCGAAGGCTGAAGGAATCTGAACACCCCCAAGAATCATCGCGCCCGATTCGCTTGGGATAAGGCGGTGCACATCAAAGCCCATGCCCACTTTAGTAATGCGTGGTAGTTGCGCTTCGGCCCAGCGTATATCTTCGGCGGTAGTCATTTTGCGGTTGCTTTCCTCGCCTGCAACATAGTGGATTTCGCCGCCCGATGCCAACCATAACGCGGCATCGTCGGTCACTTCATAGGTGGCATTGCGGTGTAATTGCAAAATTTGTGGGAAACGAAAGGCCTGCGGCGTTTGAATGCGTATTACATCATCGCGCGGTATATCGTTTCCTGCAAGGGTACGTAGTGTATCAAAGACAGGTAATGCTGGCACTACCGCATCGTGCGATGCAAGGGCAACGATAATACGCGCCAGCATGTCGCGGCTTAAAAATGGCCGTGCGGCATCGTGAATCAACGCAACATCCGGCTGATGCAGCGCCAACGCCTCCAGCCCGGCTTTCACCGAAGCCTGCCGTGTAGCGCCGCCATACACCGCAGGCAAATGCGCATACCCTGTCGAGGCCTGCGCGAATAAATCGGCATGTTCGGCGTGAATGACGGGTTGAATCAGCGCAATGGCCGGATGCTGCAACTGCTGCAAACTATAAGAAATCAGCGGCTTTCCCCCAAGCAAACGGTAGGGTTTTGGCAGGTCGCCGCCCATACGGCTACCCGTTCCACCAGCCACAATCAGCGCTGCAATGCGAGGTGCATGTTGCATGAATCTTGCGAATCCTTCTAAAATCTTGTATGCGCCCGCAGCAATAGGGAATTTACCATGCATTTGCAACCGCACACCGCACTACCTGCTATCACACCGCGCCCGCCCATCATGATTGGGCCAGTGGTACTGCATGACCATGCGATTTTAGCACCCATGACGGGCGTTTCCGACTTGCCGTTCCGCACGCTGGTAAAATCGTTTGGCGCACCGCTCGTGGTTTCAGAAATGATCGCCAGTAAGGCGGTAATTCTCGATAAGGAAAGCAGCAAGCGCATGGCCGATAGCGAAGGCCATGGTGGCCCCTTCTCGATTCAGCTTGCCGGCTGCGAACCGGAAGTAATGGCCGAAGCCGCCAAACTGAACGAAGGCCGCGGCGCCGATATTATTGATATTAATTTTGGCTGCCCGGTAAAAAAAGTGGTGAATGGTATGGCGGGTTCGTCGCTGATGCGCGATGAAGTGCTGGCCTCGCGTATTCTCGAAGCAACTGCACGCGCCGTGACTATTCCGGTAACACTCAAAATGCGCATGGGCTGGGATAGTAACATGCTGAACGCCCCAAAGCTGGCACGCATTGCCGAAGAAGTCGGCATTAAAATGATTACCATTCATGGCCGCACGCGCTGCCAGATGTATAAGGGCAGCGCCGATTGGGCCTTTGTGCGTAAGGTGAAAGAGGCAGTAAATATTCCGGTAATTGTAAACGGCGAT
>JBILFK010000089.1:0-6647 GCA_044351685.1 Rickettsiales bacterium
TAACTACAATAAAGGGCACCGCCTGACCGAGCAAATTAAGTCGCTTCGCAAGCAAATTGCGCGCGAGCTTGGCTTTGTGATGCCACCAGTGCGCATCCAAGATAATATGCAACTTCCCGCTAATACCTACGTGATTAAAGTAAAAGAGGTGGAATCCGCGCGCGGCGATATTCGCCCCGATATGTTAATGGTAATGGACCCTGCAGGCGGCACTATCAGCCTGCCCGGTGAAGAAACCATCGAACCTGCATTTGGTTTGCCCGCCATGTGGGTGACTGAAAATTACCGCGAAGAAGCGCTGTTTCGTAACTATACCGTAGTAGACCCACCCACGGTTATTACCACGCACATCACCGAAGTTATTAAAGATAACATGGCCGAATTGCTTTCGTATGCAGAAACACAAAAACTGCTCGATGATTTAAGCAAGGAAGAGCAAAAACTGATTTCAGAAACCATTCCTGGGCAAATCTCGGTTTCGGGGGTTCAGCGTATTTTGCAAAACCTGCTTTCCGAAACGATTTCAGTGCGCGATTTACCGACCATTATGGAAGCCGTGGCCGAAGCTTCGCGCATTACCCAAAACATGATGCTGATTACCGAGCATGTGCGCATGCGTCTTGCCCGCCAAATCAGCCACAGCCACACGAATGATGAAGGCTATATTAGTATTTTGGCGATGTCACCGGCATGGGAACAAAGTTTCATTGAATCACTGAGTGGCGAAGGCGAAGAAAAAATACTTTCCATGCCCCCTAGCCGCATTCAGGAATTTATTGCGGCAGTGCGCCAAAAATACGACCAACTTGCTATGCAGGGGGAATCGCCAGTGCTGCTTACTAGCCCAATGATTCGCCCCTATGTGCGTTCGATTATCGATCGTTTCCGACCGAAAACTGTGGTGATGTCGCAAAACGAAATTCACGCACGCGCGCGAATTAAAACCGTAGGGCAACTGCAATGAGAATGAAACATATCCATGCCCGCGATATGCAGGAAGCCATGAAAATGGCGCGCGTTCAGCTTGGTGAAGATGCGGTTTTATTGCATTCCGAAAAAACCGATGCCGGTATTACCGTTGCCTTCGCGATTGAAGAAATGGAAATGGAAGAAGCCTTAGCAGCTGCGCTACACGGTGATACGGATCATACGCATCATGCGCCTCCTCCTTGGCTTACCCCCTCTCCTTCTGCTGCCCGCCCTGAGACTTCGCCTGCTTCTGCACCGTTTGAAACGGATCATCCTGCGCTCGATTTATTGGCCGAGGTGATTGCATTTCACGCGCTGCCTATTTCATTTACGAACGGCCTGATTGCAGCCATTAAACAAACCAAAATTCCGCTTACCCCACCACTCGATGCGGCCGAAACAGTGCTGGCAAAAGCACTGCAGGTGATGCTGAAATTTAAACCTCTCACCATCCCGGCAAAACCTTACCCGCGTGCATTAATGCTGGTGGGGCCTTATGGCGCTGGCAAAACCACATTGATCGCAAAACTTGCCACTGAATTAACACTGAAAAAACACCCGGTCATGATTATTAGCACCGATACCGAGCGCATGGGCGGCATTGCCCCGCTGCAAAGCATTTCCGATATTTTGAAATGCGATGTTCTGGTGGCTGAAAATCGTACCCAGTTACGCAATCTTATTAAATCACAGCTTGGCAAACATACCCTGCTGATCGATAGCGCAGGCGTAAACATTTATCGTTTTCACGAGTTAAAAGCACTAGGCGAATTTGCCAGCCTTGCCGATGTGGAACCAATTCTCGCCTGCCCCGCTGGCATGGACCCTAAAGAATCCGAAGAAATGGCCAGTGTGTTTTCATTTCTGGATATTGAGCGTGTTATTTTCACGCGCATGGATGCGGTACGCCATTTTTCAAGCGTGTTCCATGCCATACACCACAGTAATTATGCACTTGCGCAAGCCTCTGTCAGCGCTAGCCCTGCCGAAGCGCTATTACCCTGCAGCCCCGAATTATTGGCACGTTTAATGCTCACCCATAGCCGCGAAAAAATGGCTCACTAAGGAAAACACTATGAACCTTCCGTTACGTGCAGAAAATATTATCGCCGTTGCTTCTGGCAAGGGTGGGGTTGGCAAAACATGGTTTTCCATTACGCTTGCGCATTTATTCGCCCGCGCCGGAAGGCGCACGCTGTTATTTGATGGCGATATTGGCCTCGCCAACGTTGATGTGCAATTAGGCCTAACCCCCGCACGTGATTTGGGGGCAGTGTTTGCAGGGCAATGCACACTGAAAGAAGCTATTACCCATTTTGAGCTTGGTAATTTTGACATTTTAGCAGGCCGTTCGGGCTCCACATCCATGGCTTCACTGGGAATTGATCGCATGTTACCCGTGGGCCAACAGCTGGTAGAGCTTTCTTCGCAATATGATTTTGTGATTATCGATTTAGGCGCCGGCATTGAACAGCATGTGCAGTTTATGTCGTCGATTGCGCAGAAAGTGATTGTGGTGCTTACCGATGAACCCACCTCGCTTACCGATGCCTATGCGTTCATTAAGCTGTGCCTTACCCGCGCCAATGCACCCGAGGTGCATATTGTGGTGAACCAAGCCGGATCACAAAAAGAAGGCGAAAAAACCTACAGCTCTTTAAGCCGCGCCTGCAGTAATTTTTTGAAAATCAACCCTTCGCTGCTTGGTATTATTCGCAAAGATAATAAGGTGCGCGATGCGATTCGCATGCAATCTTCGTTGCTTGAAAAAGCGCCGCACACCACCGCAGCCACCGATGCGGCAGCAATATCCGTTAAATTACTTAGAAAAGAGTAACGGGCATGAGCGGGCAAATACCTCCTGTCAATCCCGCAGTCCTTATTCAGCCGATTTCAACATCGCCTACCACTCCCGATTCAGGCCAAATTCCCAACGCTTTTTCCAATTTGCCAACTGGTACATTGGTGGAGGGGTTTGTGGTAAACCGCACCCTTAATCAGCAACCTATTTTGCGCACATCACTGGGCGATATTTTGGTGCAAAGCGAGTTGTTCTTGAAAACGGGTAGCGAAGTGGTGCTACGTATTGACCCTTCGGCAGCAGGGCGTGCGCGCATTGTTACGGTCGATGGCGCAAATCCACAAGATTATGCGCAGCAACTCGCTTCCCGCACCATTACCAAAGATACCATTTTGCCTTCTTCGCTTACGGTGACGCAAACCGCATCGCCCACCGCGAATGCGCCCGCCGGGCAAGTGATTGCGCCATTGTTACGCGCTATCTTGTTACAATCGCCCGCCTCTGCCGCCCCCACGTCACAGGCCGCATCTGTGGCCACTGCTTCGCCACTGCCTGCACCAACACCGCATGCAGTGCAAAATTCGTATGTTTTGCCCGATGGCCGCACACTAACAATTGCACCGACTGTAATCACCGAAGAATTGGCAAAAATCGCCAGCCAATCTTCGTTTGAAATTCGGGTGATCAGCTCCACTGTTTCACAAACATCCGCAACAGCACCATCGCCCGCTGCAAACAATGCAAATGCATTGGCCGCTAACCCTGAAAATGCAGAGGCGGCGGCTGCAAAAACACCAACAGCATCCAACGCAGCATTGCCATCATCACCTGCAGCAACAAATACCGCTACCCCGTCGAATAATGCTGCGCTCAGCAATAACGTAGAGGCCGCTATTACTGCTAAGCCTGCAGCAATAGGCGTGAACGCTTCGGCGACTCCGCCCTCAACATCTTCTACTATCGCAGCGCAGCCTACTGTCTCGCCCCCGCTTACGCCACCCACAACTGCACCGAATGCTGCCCCTGCGCCTGCAGCGCCCACGGCAACATCAGCAACGCCACAACCCTTGCCTCAAAACACGGGTTCGCAGGTTGCAGTGGCGCCACCATCTGTGCCTTCCACTGCGCCACAAGCGCCGATTATCAGCCAATGGCACGTGCCTACAGCCTTACAAAACACCGCAAATCTTAGTAACGCCATTCCTGCAACAGTGATTGGCCACGAACAAGATGGCGGCACAGTGCTACAAAGCCCGGTGGGGCAAATGAAGGTGTTTACCGCACAGCCATTGCCTAATGGCGCGCAATTATTATTTACGATCGATGCAAAACCTATACCCGCCGCACCTTCCGCTATTTCATGGTTGCCTGCTGCATTCTCAGAAATTGTACCGTTACTGAGTGATTGGCAAAGCCTTGAAGATGCATTGGCCTCGGTTGCGCGAACACAGCCACAATTAGTACATGATGTGATGACCCGCGCCATTGCTCAGCCCGACAGTAAAATAACGGCAAGCATGTTATTCTTTTTAAGTGCGGTAAAAGGTGGCGATATTCGTCAGCTTCTTGGTCGAAATTTTATGGATATTCTGGAAAAAGATTCACCCGCGCTTGCCAAAAAACTCGTCAGCGAATTTGGGCAGTTGCATCAGGCCATGCGCGAGCCGGTATTGCAAAATTGGTCGATGTTTGTGCTGCCCATGCATTATGAACGCGAGTTTAATCAATTGCGCCTTTATGTTCGCCACGATGACGCCAACGACGATAAAAAATCTATCGCCACCGGCCAGCGCTTTGTGCTCGATATGACCCTTTCGCATTTGGGCGATATGCAGCTTGATGGGTTTATTCGTAAGCTGGATACCAATAAACACTTCGATTTAGTGTTACGCACGGCCACGCCTTGGCCACCTGAATTACAGCAGCAAGTTCGCGGTATTTATGAAGCTGCCCTTGGCGCCACCGGCATGCGCGGCGCCATGCAAATACAGGTTGGCGCACAATTTTTTGCGCGCCCACTGCAAGAAGCCCACGAAAATACAATTAATAGCACACAACAAAGCGGTTTAATTGCCTGAGAATACCGGCTTGCGAAGGCGTGTTATCTTGTGTATCTGGCTAATATGCTACATGCAGTTGCTACATCTAACGAACATACCACGGCAAGCCTTGATCATCTGAAATCGCTTGTCGCGAGTGATTTGGCAAAAACCAACGCGTTAATTCAGCAGAATGTTGAAAGCGAAATTCCGCTGATTGCGGCGCTTTCTAGCCATATTATTTCTGCGGGTGGCAAGCGCATTCGCCCAAGCCTCACCCTCGCTTCTGCACTACTGTGCAATTATACTGGCGATAGGCATATTCGCCTTGCTGCCTGCGTCGAGTTCATTCACACCGCAACATTGTTGCACGATGACGTAGTGGATAGCTCCGAGCTTCGTCGTGGCGAAGCCACCGCCAATGCTGTTTGGGGTAATCAGGCCAGTGTGCTGGTGGGTGATTTTTTATTAAGCCGTGCGTTTCAATTAATGGTGGCCGATGGCTCGCTGGAAGTGTTGCAGGTGCTTTCGGATGCCGCCGCTATCATTTCGATTGGTGAAGTGAAGCAACTTGCCATCAGCCATGATTTATCGGTTAAAAAAGAAGATTATCTGGATGTCATTCATTCTAAAACCGCTGTGCTGTTTGCTTCTGCGTGTGAATTAGGCGCAATTGTTGCCGATGTTCCGCATTACCGCGCACCATTGCGTGCCTTTGGTAATGGACTGGGTATGGCGTTTCAACTGATTGATGATGCGCTTGATTACAGCGGCAACAGCGATGCTCTTGGAAAATCAATCGGTGATGATTTTCGCGATGGCAAGGTTACGCTTCCGGTGATGTTTGCGTATCAGCATGGTGACGCTGAGGAACGCGCCTTTTGGCAGCGCTGCCTGGAAGGATTCGAAGCACTGGAGGCAAGTGACTTTGCGCATGCAAACACGCTCATTCGCAAACATAACGCGGTTGCCAGCGCGCTAAAAGAAGCAGAAAACTATGGTGCATTAGCCCGTAAAGCGGCTGAAAGCCTGCCCGATGGCGAAGCGAAAGAAGCGCTGCTAGACACGTTGGCATTTTGCTTGGCCAGGCAATATTAGGCCTAAGCGTTCGTTATTTCATTAGCCCGACTTCGCGGTAGTAACTCACAGCACCATCATGCAGTGGCGCAGTAAGGCCAGAAGAAAGCATGCGCTGTTTTTCAAGCGTTGCAAACACGAAGTGCAGTGTTTTGAAATCATCGAAATTTTCAAATACCGATTTTACCACCGCATATACGGTATCGTCGCTCATTTTGGCATCGGTAACCAGCGTTGCTTTTACGCCAAACGTAGGGATATTTTGCGCATTGCCCTTATACATGCCGCCGGGAATAACGGTGCGTGCATAATAAGGATTTTTTGCAAGCAATGCATCAACGGAAGCATCATCCACCGCGATTAGTTTTGCCCCGCATTCATTGGTTAGTTTTTGTATCAAACCATTCGGGTGGCCTGCGGCAAACACTACCGCATCAAGCTTGCCTGCGCAAAATGCGGCACTTGCTTCATCGGGCTTCAGTTCTGCCATTTCTTTGAAGTTATTGCGGTGCCAGCCTTTGGTATCGATTAAATCTTGCATAATCGCGCGCATACCCGAGCCGGGGTTCCCAATATTTACGCGCTTACCTTTTAAATCATCAAAGGTTTTGATATTGGCATCACCGCGCGCCGCAACGGTAAACATTTCGCTGTGCAGTGAAAACACCGAACGCAAATTTTTGTAGGGGGGACCTTCAGCAAAAAGGCCTTTGCCTTTAAAGGCGTTATATTGCCAATCGGACTGCACGATTGCGAAATTC
>JBILFK010000090.1:0-6550 GCA_044351685.1 Rickettsiales bacterium
CGGCTTGAGCCGTCAGTCACGCGCATATGCCGCTTCATGAAGCGCAGCGCCGGGTTATCGGCGATATTCATATCGCCTTCGCCAATCAGTAGCATTTTAATGCCTGTGAAAATAAGGAACACCGCAAACACGTATAGAATCCAGCTGAATTCAGCCACCAGCGTCGCGCCAAGCCCAATCATGATACCGCGCAGCACGATCACGCCAAGAATACCCCAAAATAACACACGGTGCTGATAGGCACGCGGCACCGCGAAATACGAAAACACCAGCGAGATCACGAACACGTTATCCATAGCCAGGGTCTTTTCGACAATAAAGCCGGTGTAATACAGCATGGCGCTTTCTGCCCCAAGCTCCAACCACATCCAGCCACCAAATAACAGCGCCACAGCAATATAAAATGCGCTAAGCTTCAGGCTTTCACGAATGCTGATTTCGTGTTCCTTGCGGTTCAGAACCCCCAGATCAAATGCCAGCAATACCAGCACCACCCCCAAAAATGTGGCCCACATCCAAAGCGGTTTACCAAGCAGGCTATCCATTAAAAATTCCATTGTTTGGCTCCACTTTTGTATGGGTGATATGGGCTAACTATGCGAAAAAGATCGCAATGTCTAGGGCAGACCAAGGCCACAAACTTCACCAAACTGTCATGCCGCTGACGCAAAGCGGTTGATTTTACCCATTAAAATGCTTGGCAATGGCACTTGGCAAACATACCGCCGCGATTGAACAAAAGCGCGGCCAAATAACCATTGGCGATTATCCGCATATCGCCATGTTGGATGAGCATTGCGTGGTATGCGATATTGATGGCGTGTGGCGGCGCTACCATGACACATTTCGTGGTCGTGCGATTATCGCTCTCAATCCTCAGGAATTACGCGAACCCGCCTTCAGCAACACCATTGCCGAGGACACATTTAAGCGCATGTTCTGTGATATAGATCGCCTTGAAAATTCACGCGCAACCCGCAAAAGACCGCGTAATCCGGAAGGCAAATCGCTGTTGAAGGGAAGCGATCTGCAAAGCATCTTTTTCCCTGGGATTGCTATCGACCATAACGGTGACATCGACAAGCATTTCAAAGGATATCTTGCGCAACCCAACGATCGTGCGCGCAAGGCCTTTCTTGAAAAATGGTACGACGAGCTTGCCGCGCCTCTGCTTGCAGATCCGCAAACGCACATCAAAAAGGCAAAGCAGCTCATTCATACGAAGGGGGAGGAGGCATACGCACATACCGACGAAGCAAAGCGCCGCGACCTGAGCGCGATTACCACAAAACGCCGAGAGTTATTTGATGTGGTGCTGAATGAACAACAGATTGATCCCGATTTTCTTGAGGTACTGAACGGTTATGGTGGATATATCTTTATCGCCGGTAACGCCAAGCGAACGGGGCATCTGCCAACCGATATTGCCCAAGCTAATTTTGAGAATGGCGGCATTTATGTTGCCGCCAATAAAATGGCGTTACCGTTTCATTTCTATGAAGAACTGGTGCATCAGGTAGATAATATCCTGCAATTCTCTAAACAGCCGCACTGGCACAAAGCTCTCGATCACGACATGGCTAGCGACAGGGCGTTTAAAAAAGAATTCATGAATCGTGTAAACGATACGCGCAACAAGGCCTCTATCTTTAACGTCCTTTCTAGCTACAAGGCCTCTGAACAAAAACTCGAGGCATTACCTGATTTTCACTATGTGAACACGCAGTTTGAAGCCATCTGGCAAACATGGGAAAAGACCCGCAACAAAAATCCACGTATGAAGTCATTCTTGAAGCGCCTGGAGAACGATTTTGGGGCCAACAAAGAAGCGATTATGCAGGGGCTTTTTCCCGAAACTTACGTTGAGTATCAGGCGTTTTTAGAGCAAGTGCATGAAAAAGCAGCGCCCCTGCGCGAAGCCCGGCTTGCCGAACAGGCGGCATTTTCTGAACATATTCGCCTTATAGGAACTGGCGCTGCTGGCGGACTGCCCGGACATTAACGCCCCGGTTAATTACGCGCTGCACTGCAACTTGATTGCCGGAAAAACTATGCTAAGCACGATGTCCCCTCGAAGCGCGCGGAGCAGCTATGGCCAAAATTACAGTAAAAACCCCAGTAGTCGAACTCGATGGCGACGAGATGACGCGCATCATTTGGGCGATGATCAAAGAACATCTGATTTTGCCGTATCTCGATATCGATTTAAAATACTATGATCTCGGCATCGAAATGCGCGACAAAACCGATGATAAAATTACCGTCGAATCCGCTGATGCCATAAAAAAATACGGGGTCGGCATTAAATGCGCCACCATCACCCCCGATGAGGCCCGCGTGAAGGAATTTGGCCTGAAGCGCATGTATGCCTCGCCAAACGGCACCATTCGTAATATTCTCGATGGCACCATTTTCCGCGCCCCTATCATCTGCAAAAACATTCCGCGCTATGTGCCAGGCTGGGTGAACCCCATTATTGTGGGCCGCCATGCGTTCGGCGATCAATACCGCGCTACCGATATCATCATCGATCGCCCAGGCGTGCTCAAGCTCACCTTCGTGCCCGATGATGGCACGCCAACCATTGAGCAGGAGGTGTATCACTTCCCATCGCCCGGCGTGGCGCTTTCGATGTATAACCTCAATAAATCGATCGAAGGCTTTGCGCGCGCCTGCTTCAATTATGGCTTAAGCGTGAATTTGCCTGTGTATCTTTCCACCAAAAACACCATCCTCAAAAAATACGATGGTGATTTTAAAAACATTTTTCAGCGCGTGTTCGATAGCGAATTCAAAGAGCGCTTCGATAATCATGGGCTGATGTATGAGCATCGCCTCATCGATGATCTGGTGGCCTATGCCATTAAATCGGAAGGTGGCTTTGTGTGGGCGTGCAAAAACTACGACGGCGATGTGCAATCGGATGTAGTGGCGCAAGGCTTTGGCTCGCTTGGCCTGATGACCTCGATTCTACTGACGCCGGATGGTAAAACCGTAGAAACCGAGGCCGCGCACGGCACTGTCACCCGCCATTACCGCGAGCACCAAAAAGGCAAAGAAACCAGCACCAACCCCATCGCTTCCATTTTCGCATGGACATGTGGCCTGCGCTACCGCGCGCGCTTCGACAACACGCCCATACTCGAAAAATTCTGCGATACGCTCGAAAAAGCGGTGATCGATACGGTAGAAACCGGCGACATGACAAAGGATTTGGCATTACTGGTCGGTGGCGGTCAGAAGCATCTGAATACGCTGCAATTTATCGAGGCCATTGCCGGTAGAATGCGCGCAATGTAACCGCGCCGTCATGCGGCTGTCATCAAAGTGTCATCGGCGTTTGTCATAGTGTTTTGAATAACATACGCAGCATCGATGACAGAACCCTTGGAAATTTTACAAAATCCCAACGCCACCCCGCGCGACATTGCGGCGGCGCTCATGGCCGAAATGCTGCACGCCATGCCGCCCGCACCCGCGCCCGTGCAACAACTACTCACGCAGACCATCACCGCCATGACCAGCGGCAACGATGCCGCGTTCCCCGCATTGCCTGAAAATTTAACTGCCGAAGATCGCCAAATGCTGGCCGATAGGCTGGCAAAATTAGGGCATATGCATCAGCTTGCAGGCCTAGCCGCGCGCGATCAGGCGATGGGAAAAGATACGCCAGAAATCGACGCGCTGCTTACCACCAGCAGCAAGCGCCTACGCTTTGTCACGGCACGCGACGCTACCGAGGCGCTCAATAAGCCAGCGCTGGAAATGACCCTTACTGCACACCCCACCAACACCAATGCCATTGCGGCCATGCAGTCGCTGCGAAAAATTTCAATGGCACTAGACGGTGTGCGTAGTGGCGCGCCCCTATCGACTGTACGGCAGGCGCTGCATGCATTTGCTAGCACCAGCCTGCTGCCCGCCCAAAAATTAAGCGTAACCGATGAAATCAACACCATGCTCTACACGCTTGGGAATATCTACGATGATTTGCCGCGTACCTACGCACCGTTCGATGCGAAGCTGAAAGAAAAATATCCCGATTACGCGCCCGATGCATTGCAACTGAATCTGCATCTGCATTCTTGGGGGTCTTCCGGCGATAAAGATGGCAACCAGAATGTGAGTGCAGACACCACATTGCTTGCCATTGCCCTGCACAAACAATTCATTTTAACGCGCTACGCCGATGCGTTTGGCAAGCTGGGCGATACCGCCACCGAATCCACGCTTCGTGAGGCCTTAAATGGCGTAAAAACCAGCATTGCGCAACTCACGCAAAAACAGCAGCAGGCAGGCAATAATTTTTTCCTAAGCGATGGCGAATTTAAACAGATCAGCGCCCAGCTACAAAGCGCCACCAGCGCCATTCGTACCGACACGTTAATGAGTGCTGCGGCCACGCTGTATCATCGTGGTGCAGGCGAAGCCAAAGACGAAGCCCTGCAACTCATGCGCCGCATCCGTGTGTTCGGGGTGCATGGCGGTAAAATCGAATACCGTGAAACATCAGAAGAAATTGAACGTATTGCCACATTAATCGATCCAAATGCCAGCGCCAGCGCGCTTATGCACGACCCGAACATCGCGCACAAAGTGAGCGCGCTCACCCTCGAAAATGCCGCAAAAACACCCTATAGCGCCAGCGATGCGCGTCCCATTGCCTATCACACCCTCAAGCGCTTCGAGTTGGCGCGCGACTTCCCAGAAATGATCGAAAAACAGGTGCTCGCCGAATGCAAAGGCAAAGACAACATGTTCCAAGCTGTGGCGCTGCAACGCGCCGTAAGCACACCTGAAAAGCCCGTTGCCCTCGGCATTGTGCCGCTATTTGAAGAAACCGAAACGCTTTCACAAGCACCGGGAATGCTGAAAGCGGCCATCCATGATTCCGCCTATAGCGCACATCTGGATGCGGTTGCAAAACTTCACCAGCAGCCCAGACATCAGCAAGTGCAAATTGCCCATAGCGATAACGCGCGGCGCGCTGGCATGCCCGCCGCACGCATATTCATTAACAAGGTGCACCGCGATATTCGCGCAGCGCTGAAGCATAGCGGTGTTGCGCTGCAATTCTACGAAGGCGGCAGCCAATCAGATATTTATCGTGGTGGATCACGCCCCATTACCGAAATGATCGACACGTTCGAACTACATGATTTCACTAAATTCACCTCACAAGGCGGCGATCTGCTTAATTACTTTAACGACCCCTCAGCAGCATCGCGCTTCCTCAGCAGCACGCTGGCGCATAATGCCACCCCGCAATCGCCAGAAATGCGTGCGGCACGGCACGCCAAAGATGGCGCAGTCGAGAAAGCCATGAGCGATTCTTATATCGATTATGCGCGCTTTTTTGAAACGCCGGGATTTGGCTATTTCATGCGCGATATTGGCTATAACATTACTTCCACTGCCGGCAATTTCAGCTCACGCGCAGGCGCACGTGGCGGCAGCGAGGTGGTAGATGTCACCAAAATGCGCACCATCGGCTTCAGCGAAACACTGCAACATGCAGGCATTACCCCGACATGGCTGGGCGCACGCAAATTAGAGCGAGCACTTGCAGGGGGCAGCGCCAAGACAATGCATTCCATGTATGGGCAATCTGCCGCCCTCAAAGATGTGGTTGATCGTATGGCGCTTGGCCTTGCACGCAGCGATATGCAGGCGATTGAACGCGTGACCTTCAAAGATAATGCCGGCAATAAAATTTATCCCGCCGATCCTCGCAGCGGTGTCGCCGGTTCACTGCGCGCGCGCGATGAGATTTACGACGAATATCGCAGCGCTGCGCGGTTAGTCATCAAAGCATTAAGCGGCAAAGAGCCCGGCATCGATACTGCCACCGCATCGTTTGATACCATACGCCACACCATGCTTGAGTTGGTGCCGCATGTGCAGGCCAGCTTTCACGATCAAACGGCGCTAACACGCACCGTGCAGTCGCTGGGGGCGGTAACACCGCCAGGTGAAACCACCACGCTTTCATTGCTGCATAATGCCGCCGATACCGTGCATCATGGCCGCGTGCCTACACTTGATGATAGCGCCTACCGCGCACGCCATATGCCTGCGCAAGGCGGCGAAATACTTCGATAAGGCTGAAAATAAAAATCCTCTGCAAGCGGGTGCGTGCAGAGGAGTAAAGTTTTTGTTTTCTCGAAGCGCCCTGATTGCAGGCGCCGCGAAGATTACGTTACGACGTTAGTGCGCGTTCAGATGCGATTTAAGCATCGGGAACACGTAATAAACGGTCGCAAGCCCGATCACGAGGTTAATCAGCGTCATATGTACGCCAGCGCCAAATACGGTGCCGAATACATCGATGCCTACCGTTGCAAGCACGGCATGAAAGCCACCAACAACAACTAACAACAACGCGATGAGATGTACAATCTTCATAGTGTTTACTTTACTCCTTCTGTGGACGGAATTGCCCACACCTTCCTTATAGCAAATTTGCTGCACAAAATCCGCAGAAATCCGCCATTGCAACGCATCATAGTAGTGCAATGCAATAATTATCCACAATTTTTGTGCACTGCAT
>JBILFK010000092.1:0-6482 GCA_044351685.1 Rickettsiales bacterium
ATAGTAAAGCGTTTCGCCGGAATCACTGCCATATGAAAACACCTTATATAGCTGCGCATTGTCTGGCGCTTCATCTGTAGGAATCTCAACATTATCCGGATTTTCTTCCGTAGGAATCTCAATAACGTCATTGCCCTGCGTGAAGTTGTGGAAACCCGAAAGTGTTGGCGCAAGGCCGAACGTAGTCGTTACAGTTGGTTGCAGTGATTCGTCGATTGCATTGAAAGTTTCATCGCGATCCCCGGAAGTGGCAAACAGCTCACCTTCGTCATCTTCGTAACGCAGAAAGTTACTTAGCGTTGAAAGGCTGCTTAATTTCAAGCTGCCATCAACTAACTGCGAAGATGCGGCAACACCAGAATAAATGGCTGTTTGCGGCGTACCGTCCGGGGTTCCTGCAAACCCGCCATCATCTAACCCGAGATCATTATCTTGTTCTTCCAGATCTTCCAGGAAATCGAGAATCTCATCTTCGTCGAACGAGCCGCCATCGCCTACCGAACCGCCATTTTGCAGAATGTTGTTAATCACCTGCGTAAGCCGGCGCTGGAATGCTTCGGGGTCATCGAATACATCATCGTTGCCACCAGAAAGATCGGAAACCACTTCAAAGCGCGTGCCTTCCGTAGAAGCCGATTCAGTGATGCCATCTGGCGCATCCACGCCCCCAGCATCAACACCACCTGCAACACCGCCTGCAGCACCATCGCCACCCGCTGTGCCATCGCCACCATCGCTATCACCGAACGATGCTAAATCGCCACCATCACCACCATCGGTGCCGCCTTCGTTCGAGGCGCTATCGGTACCGCCGCTATCGCCATCACCTTCACCGCTATCGCCCTCTCCTTCTGAAGAAGCGCTATCGGTGCCGCCAGCATTCGCATCCCCCGCTGCGCCGGGGTCACCCTCGCCGCTACCTGCACCCACCCCATCATTCGGGTTGGCATCGCTGGTTTGGTTCACCACGTTATTCACTTGTTCAGGCGTCATTATCTGCGGAGAATCGTTGGGCGTATTCAGCGCAAAGCCGCCACCCACATCGGTGGTGGTCACGGTTTCGCCGTTGCCATTTGTCATCGACATCTGGTCGCCCGAGTTAAAGACCGCCTGTGTTGCGCCCGTTTGGCCGTTCACCGCGCCATCGCCGATACTGCCGCGAATACCGATACTGGATACAGGGGTTTTAATTTTGGCTTCCTGCTGCTTGGAAAGCGCGCCACCAATAAATCGGAAGGCGCCTTTTACAGTGCTCATTTGCAGCGAGCCTTCGGCTTTGCTTGGGTCATAGACAAACTCGTTCACTTTCATGTTCGAGTTCGAGTTCAGTGTGACCGTGGATTTATCGTTCAGCATCAGCTGGGCTTTGCTACCTGCACCGGTAGTAATCGATTCGTTCAGGTAAATCGGGTCACCCACCTTAAGTGCACGTTCACCGCTTGCCGATTTTGCTTTCGCCGAACCGATCAATGCGCCAATTACCCCTACCGAATCGGCGGCCTGCGCGGCCATTGGCGCCATAATCAGCGCAGATGTCAGCAATAATTTTGATACAAATGTGCGATGCATACCGGCTCCTACTGGATATTTTTGTTGGCCTCAGCTTTTTGCTCGGGCGTGGATTTTGGGTGTTTGGCCACCTGCTCGAAATAGCTGCGGGCGACCGCTTTGGAATCTAATTTCTGATACATTTCGCCAAGCTGCAGCACATAACGCATATCATCGGGCGATTGCATGGAAAGGCGTTCAAGTGGCGGAATTGCTGATTCATAGTCGTTACGCTCAATCGAAAGCGCAGCATAGCGTTCGTTGGTGGCTTTATCGGCAGGGCGCTTGAGTAATTGCTGGTACGCGGCATTCCATGCCGCATCTTTTGCCGCATCTGCCGAAGCAATGGCAGGCAAGGATACAACCAAAAAACCTATAAGCGCAAATGTGCCGGAACGCATAAAACCTCTCAACGTGGAACACCACGATAACCCAAGAAATTTGAAAAATGAACAAAAATTCATGGTTTAGAGCAATAAAAAATCAATCAAAATGGCTAAAATTGTAAGAATATCACGCCAATGACGTGATATACCCAAGCTCTACCAGCACCACCAGAATGGCCACATACGTCATATGATGCAAAAACTGGTCGAAGCCGAACAGGAACCAGTATTCATTGTCTTCCAGCGGATCCAGCTTCATGCGGCTATTTAGCTGCACCTTTGCCCAATCGATATGGTAATGGATCACCATTTCAATCGCGGTAATCGCCGCCACAACATCCAGCGGCAGGAAGTAAATAAGCACAAGAAAGGTCCCCAGCCCATGAATGAATGAATGCAGCAGGCCGCCTGGGTGGCCATATTTGCCTTTATTACGGAACTGATAGCTTCGCTGCAGCATAAAATCTGCAAGGAAATGCTTGAAGGTAAGCCCGGTTAAAATGGCAAGAAGCATAGCTACGTCATACTGGTTTTCATAAATCATAGAAACATTTCTTGCCCTTGCAATGCAAATTGTGCATTTTCTGCGCGGATAATCTTTATTTCTCAGATAGGCCGCATGCCAGATACAGAAAAAAAATACAGTCAGGCGCTTGATGCGCAGAAAATGATTCAGCGTCTTACCGATATTGGCGCAGCACTTTCTGCCGAAGAAGGGCAAGAAGTGATTCTTGAAAAAATTCTGCTCGAAGCACAGGATATTACCTGTGCTGATGGCGGAACGCTCTATTACCGCACGGATGACGATACACTAACATTCGCCATTATGCGCAACGAAAGCTTGGGCATTGCCATGGGCGGCACTACTGGCGTGGTGCCAGCTATTGCGCCGATCCACCTGTATGACCCTGCAACTAGGCGCCCGAATCTGGAAACGCAATCAGTGTATGCAGTGATTACCGGCAAACAAATTAACATCGATGATGTGTACGAGGTCGATATCTTCGATTTCAAAGGCACCAAAGCCTTCGATGCGGCAAACAACTACCGCACCAAATCGGTGATTACCCTGCCAATGCTCAACCATAAAAAACGCGCGATGGGCTGCCTGCAGCTGATTAACGCCAAAGACCCAGAAACCGGTGAAGTGGTGGCGTTCAGTAAACAAGCACAAGAAATTGTGATGTCGCTAGCCTCGCAGGCGGCGATTATTCTGGATAATAAACAGCTCATTCACGCCCATGAAAACTTGCTGGAATCGTTTATTCGGTTACTTGCAAAAGCTATCGATGATAAATCGCCTTACACGGGCGCGCACTGTGAACGCGTGCCAGTGCTGACAGAAATGTTAGCCGAAGCCGGATGTAAAGCCGATTATGGCTGCTTCGCTGATTTCAACCTGAGCCCGGAAGAGAAATACGAACTTCACGTGGCGGCTTGGTTGCATGATTGCGGCAAGGTGGTCACCCCCGTGCATATCATGGATAAAGCCACCAAGCTTGAAACCATTCATGACCGTATCGATGCCATTAAAACCCGCTACGAAGTACTGAAGCGCGATGCATGGATTGCCTATTATGAAGCCCGCGACAAAGCCACCAGCAACCACGATGTGCTGGAGATTGTACGCGATACTGAACTGACACGCCTTGAATCGGAATTGCAGTTTATTATTAACGCCAATGTCGGCGGCGAATTCATGAAAGACGAAGACATTGAGCGCCTGAAAAAAATCGGCTCACGTGAATTTTCACTGATGGGCATACCGCACCAGCTGCTCACCGAAAACGAAGTGCATAATCTTTCGACCCGCCGCGGCACCATTACCGATGAAGAACGCAAAATCATGAATGATCACATGGTACACACCATGAAAATGTTGCAGGCCTTGCCCTTCCCCAAACACCTGAAACGCGTGCCAGAATATGCAATTGGCCACCATGAACGCATGGACGGTAAGGGCTACCCACAGGGTATCAAAGCTGGCGACATGTCCATTCCCGCACGCATGATGGCGGTGGCCGATGTGTTTGAAGCCTTAACCGCCAACGACCGCCCCTACAAGCAAGCCAAAAAGCTTTCCGAGGCGATGAAAATTATTGGTTTCATGAAAAAAGAACACCACCTCGACCCAGAAATGGTTGATTTATTCGTGAAGGAAAAGGTCTACCTCGAATATGCTAAAAAATACCTCGATGCCTCGCTGATCGATAGCGTTGACGAAGAGTTTATTTTGGGCATCACGCCACCGCCACTCGCCGCGTAACCTTAGCAAGAATTCATATTTCCCTAGCTGCAATGTAACCGCTGGCTGTGCTACACGTACTGATACGTATGACTGCACATGCATCTTTTCTACAACCCAGCCAGCCATTGCCTTTCACCTGGACAGGCAAGCCACCACACGCATGCGCCGGGGTTAACAGCGCCACACGCACGCTGCATGGCTTGCCGCAACTGAGCACCACCGCATCGCGGCAGGAAATACAGGATTATTTCGATAATGGCTGGACACTGACCGAATTGCTATTTTCCGGCCTCGCCAACGAAGAAGCCTATTACGCGCGCGCTTATCATAAACTGCGCATGCCGATGCTGTTTTATCTGGCGCACCCGGCTGTACTGTATGTGAACAAGCTGCGCGTGGCGGGCCTGCTTCATGCACCGGTAAACCCTGCATTTGAAGCCTTGTTTGAAACCGGTGTCGATGAAATGCGCTGGGATAATCTGCACGAAGATAAAACCGATTGGCCCCCACTTCGCGAAGTGTTCGCCTATCGTGCGCAGATTTATACGCTGATTACCACACTGATTACAGAGCACCCAGCGCTCGATAAAATTGCCATCGATACCCCAGCATGGGCGCTGTATATGGGGTTTGAACACGAGCGTATTCACCTGGAAACTTCAAGCGTGCTCATGCGCGAATTGCCGCTGGCGATGCTGCGCACTCCTGAATACTGGCCAGCGCCTGCCCCTGCGGGCAATGCCCCGCAAAGCGCCACGATGCGTGATGTTGCTGAATCGCGCGTGATACTCGGTAAGCCGCGCGATTATCCAAGTTTCGGCTGGGATAATGAATACGGTAACGAAACACGCGATGTACCGGCCTTTCAGGCGAGCAACATACTCATTAGCAACGCGCAGTTTTTAGATTTCATGCGCGATGGTGGCTACACCACCGAACGCTACTGGAGCGAGCAAGGCTGGGCATGGCGCAGCTTCCGCAACGTGAAATGGCCAAGCTTTTTTGTGCCCGAAGGCCCGGCCGGTTTGCACCATTACCGCTTGCGCACCATCTTCGAAGAAATCACCATGCCAATGCACTGGCCCGTATGCGTGAATTGGTTCGAGGCACAGGCTTACTGCGCATGGAAAACGGAAACAGAGTCTTCTGCAATTCCTTATCGCTTGTTAACCGAAGCCGAACATCATGCGCTGCGCGATGAAATAAGCACTGAAGCGAAGGGCAACCACAGCCTGCGTTACAGCACAGAAAGCGACGTGATGCAGTTTCCGGCCAACAGCAAGGGCTTCCACGATGTGTTCGGCAATGTGTGGCAGTGGCTGGAAGATCATTTTCACCCGCTGCATGGCAGCACCCCGCACCCGTATTACGATGATTTTTCGGTGCCGTGCTACGACGGCGAACACCAGATGATTTTGGGTGGTTCGTTTATTTCCTGCGGCGATGAAGCAAGTGTATGGGCACGCTTTCACTTCCGCCCCCATTTCTTCCAGCATGCTGGGTTCCGGGTGGCACGCAGTGCCGAGGCCAGCGCCAGCATTCCCAAGCGCACCATACGGCGCGATGCCAACGCACATTACGAAAGCGATGCGATGCTTGGCCGTTACCTGCATATGCATTACGCGCCACCATCCGAGCATACGCCTTCGCTTGCCGGGGTAACACCACCCGCTATTCGTTCATTGCCCGAACATTGCGCCGAACTTGCGATACAGTTTGCGCATGCTTCTACTAGCGCACTCGATGTCGGCTGTGCCGTGGGGCGCAGCACGTTTGAAATGGCCACGCATTTTGAACATGTGGTAGGCATCGATTTATCGCAGCGTTTTATCGATACTGCCAACCAGCTGAAGCGCGGCGAATCACTGCATTACAGCTTGCCTATCACCGGCATACAGCGCGCGGCGCAACTTGCAAAACTGAATGAAAAATTACTGCCGCAGCGCGTGCAGTTTGAGCAGGGCGATGCCATGGCGCTGCCCCCATCATTGAATGGGTTTGATGCGATTCTCATCGCCAACACCATTTGCCGCTTACCTAACCCATCGCAGTGCCTGCGTGATTTAGTTTCGCGCCTGAACCCGAAAGGTATCGTGGTAGTGGTATCGCCCTATAGCTGGTTTGCCGAGTTCACTCCGCAGTCAGAATGGATTGAAGGCGGCGAGGCATTAGCCAAAGTGATGACAGGATACCAGCTGCTGCATGAGGAAAACATCCCCTTCCTCATCACCGATCATGCGCGTAAATACGAATATATTATCAGCCACGCAACCGTGTGGCAAAAGCCTTAAGCACCTTGA
>JBILFK010000015.1:0-19012 GCA_044351685.1 Rickettsiales bacterium
ATTTTTCTTTTTCGCGGCCTTTGGAATAGCTATCGAGGTAATCGATGATATAGCGCACATCGTTTTTATTCTGTGTTTGCGAATAATAATAGGTGGCCATGGAGGGCAGAAAGTTCGATTCCTTATCGAGTGTATCGAGCAGCGAAAACCAATGAGAGAGTTTGTTGAAATCGTATTTATATAGCGCGGTGAAGCGGCCAAACGTATCGCCCGCATTTTGTAAATTTAGCGCCAGCAACCGAAATAACGCCTGATCATCGCCAAAGCTTAGCGCTTTCAGCGTGGTTTGGCTTGGTACATCGGGCACAATGCCCATATCGGGCAGAATTGTGTGCGTGCGCGACCAAAAATAACCCTGCAACCCAAGCATCAGCACAAAGCACGCAATCACCATGCGCATGGCTAGAACTCTTTACGCATAAAATCGATGGTGGCCGCCGCCAGCAATAGCGGAATAAATATCGCTGCCTGATATAAAAACAGCGTGGCATCTTCCATGCTGCGCGGGCCATAAATCAGCCATTCGCTTTTGGCAAAAAAATCAAGGCGCGGCACAATCGTGGAAATGCCCTCGATAATCCATTTCGAGCCAAACCGCAGCGACGCTTCTTTAAACAAAATGTTCGAGCTAGTGGTGGCCACAAAATAGCCCATCATGCGCGATAAGGTATAAATCGCGAGCGCCCCCAGCACCGAAGCCGTGCCGCTTTTAAACGTAAGCGCACAAAACAATGCAATCGAAACCACCAGCCAAGCTTCGGCAATGAAGCTGGCGCTGTACACCCAGAAGCCGGTATCACTAATCACGCCAAGTGAATAAATAATTGCAATGGTGGGTAGCGCTAAAATCAGTGCCACCAGTGCAAAGCCGGCCGCGTAAGAAAGCACCAATGTTGGCCGGCTGATCGGGCGCGAAAGCAAGACATCGATCTCGCGCGAATCATAGGCATTGCGAATATGAAAACCCACAAACACAATAATGCCCAGCATCACGATCACCCGTGCGGAGGCGGCGGTGAAGGCCAGTGTCATCTGTTCAGGTTCCAGCATGGCAGTCGCGCCCAGCACACTGGAAATATAAGCGGCCGCCGCAATGCCAAAAAGTAACCCGATAAACAGGCGATCGCGTATGGCGGTAAGCAATATATAGCGAATATTGGTAAACATAGGGTTCAGGACTCAAGGTTCAGCGATGCGCAGAATAGCATTCCGCGCGTATGCTGCAACGCCTTTTACACAACGAGTTTAGCCAACCGCAACTAGAGGTTCAGTGGCCGTGGATCGGTGGTGAATTTTTCGTACACCGATTTATCGGCAGGGGCAAAGTTACCGCTGGAATCCACGATGGATGCTTTGATAAAAATAATCAGCTCGCGTTTTTGGGTATCATCGTTACGCGATTTAAAGGCATTGCCCACCCATGGCACTTCGCTTAACACGGGCACGCCACCCTCGACAGAGGTATTCACTTCTTCAAGCAGGCCACCAATCACCATCACGCCGCCATTTTTTACTTTCATAATCGAATCTAGTTCGCGCACTTCCACCACCGGAATGGCGTTGTCAATCGCCGAAAGCGCAGTAGCTGCAGCGCCCGTTGCGGTGCCTACCGCCGAGGCAATCGAGATCGCCGTACCCGGATCCGCCTTGGTGCCCACCTGACGCGACAAGGTGGGGCGCACATTGAGGGTGACTTCATTGGTTTCCAGATTAATGGTGGGCAGAATCGACATTAAAATCCCGATAGGCACCGAACCCTGAGTGCACTGAAATGCAGCACCTGTGGTGGTGGTGGCAGTTCCCGTGGTGGTGGATGCCGCCGATTCCTGGTTACATGTGAAGAAAATACGGTTTTCAGCAAAGGTAAGCACCGCCTGCTGGTTATTTATCGCATGCAGGCGCGGGCTTGAAAGTGTGCGCGTGGTGCCAAACTGCTGGGTTAAATTCACAATATCATCGAGCCCTGCACTTGATGATTCATCCAAGGTAAAACTGAAGCCACTGGTAGGCGATACCGCCGTGGTTGGGGTGAAGTTGGCGTTAATGCGCGATTGTTTTAGCACCGCATCCCAGTTCACACCGGTGCGGAATTCATCGTTCAGCGTGACTTCAACCACTTTTGCTTCGATCAACACCTGTGCTGAGGCATTACGTTGCATCAGGGTTAGAAATTTTGCGACCATTTCGTGCTGACGCTCGGTCGCATTCACCGATAAAATACCTGCCTGACGGTTAATCACATGCGCCTGCGCTGATGTTGCACCGGATGACGCACTGGCATCTAATGCGGGCGCGCTGGAATCGTTGCCGGGGCTATAATTTAGAATCTCGCTCACGCTGGCATCGAGCGCTGCCCATAAATCGCTTTCGCCGGTAGAGGTAACACTTGAAGTTGTGCCGGTTTGAATACCACTGCCGCCACTGCCGCCACTGCCGCCACTGCCGCCACTGCTGCCACCACTGCTACCACCGCTATCACCTCCACCACTATCGCCTGAAACGCTTGAAGAAAGCACATCGGTGCTGAGTGAAATGCTGCTCTGGCTGGAGCGCACAATATTCAGGAAATCGAGTGAATAGTTTTTGATGTATGGCGTATCGCGCTCGATACGCAGCACGCCGTTGCGCATCGAATAGCGCAGGCCCGCCAAATCGGAAATGCGCTCCATCACATCGTTGAAAGGTTTGTCTTTGGCGCGGAAATTCACGCCGCCGGTAATGCCGTTGCCCAGTTCAATATCCACATCGGCAAGGCGAGACAGTTCAAACAGCACATCGCGCAGTGGCACATCATCGGTCACTGATATCGATACCAGCTTGCCCTGACTAATTTTAGGTGGGCGCGGTGCCGCCAGAATATCAGCAATATCGGGGATAGGTGCCAGCTGCTCGGCCTGCGAGAGCTGCGCTTCTTTCTGGACGGGTTTTGGATCGTTGAGCTCGCGGAAATCCTCGCGCGTCAGCTGCTTGTAGCGATCGTGTCTATCGGCGCCATCAAAGCCAGCCAAACGATCATTCTTGTTGCAGGCGGTGGCCAGCAAGCTCAGGCTTAAAAGCGATACAATCAGCCGTATCCGCATGGGTAATACTCCTGCAGCAAGCCGATGATGTGATTGAATGGATTCCGCCTTCATGATCGAGGCGGTGATTGCTAGCACTTACGCATGGCGCTGTGGATAACTCAACAGGTTTCTCATACAATCGTTTAATTAAACGGTGGAAAATGCCGAGTGTTGCAAAAATCCATAGAGCGACCAAAAGCCTGTCGCTGCATAGGGATAATGGGTGCATAGCACCAGCGAAAGCATCAGTGCCGGACCAAACGGAAACACCTCGCCACGACCCAGCAATCGCCATAGCGCGGCACTGGCAATACCCAACACCCCGGAGATAAATAGAAACGGTACAAAGCTGGCGCTACTGGCCAGCCACAGGCCGGCTACCCCCAAAAATTTCACATCGCCAAGCCCAAGCCCATCTTTTTTCATCGCCCATAAAAATCCGTATTTCAGCAGGCAGCCTATCGCGATGCCCACGGCACCTGCCTGCGCGCACGCAAGCATATCGCCGCCCCGTGCGAAGTGATACAGCAGCGCCAGCAGCGCGAGGGCTATCTGCACCTCATCGAGAATGATGTAATGTTCCAGATCAGTCGCGATGAGCGCTACGGCTGCCCACCACATGCCCACCAGCGCGGCGGTAGCAAGCGAAAGGCCAAACCACCACACCAGCAGCACCGCGCCGAGTGCGCAGCTAAGTTCGATCAGCGGGTAGCGCATGCTCACACGCACGCTGCAATAACGGCAGCGCCCACGCGCCAGCACCCATGAAAGAATGGGTAACAAATCGCGCACGCCCAGCACATGCAGGCAATGCGGGCAGCGCGAACGCGTGCGCACCACCGGCTCATCGAGCGGCAAGCGGTGCGAAATCAGGCTGATAAACGAGCCAATACAAGCGCCTAGCAGCGCTATCAGCGCAAGTTCTGGCCCGGCGAGGGCTGTGGGCATAGTGGCTCCTGATGCATTGCGGCGGTTTACGGTTGATTTATGCCCGGCCTCGTGGCACATCCACTACTATATTTAGTGGGTTTCATAGACTGTGCCAATGAATAATACTGTCGCATTCGCAGGTGACCATGCAGGTGTGGCTTTGAAGCACGCGCTGATAGCAGAAGCCGAAATGCTTGGATTTACAACACTAAATCTGGGTACAGATACCGATGCATCGGTGGACTACCCGGATTTTGGCGATGCGCTGGCTGTGGCCATTACCACCGGCAAGGCACGGTTTGGGGTGGCCATTTGTGGTTCGGGTGTGGGCATTAGCATTGCGGCCAACCGCCATGCTGGGGTGCGCGCCGCACTCTGCCGCGATGCTGAAACGGCCATGCTAAGCCGCGCACACAACGATGCCAATGTGCTGGCGCTTGGGGCACGGCTTACCGGCATCGACGAAGCAAAAGAATGTTTGCGGGTGTTTCTGCAAACGCCATTTGAAGGTGGCCGACACGAAACACGCGTAAAGAAGTTAGGATAGTAAAAAACATAAACTGTGATTCGAGGTTCAGTAGAACCGAGTCAGCCTTGAGCCAGCGATAGCTGCGCGAAGGCGAGGACAGAACGTCCGAGACCGAAGCACGAAAACGAAGGAGAACGACATGACTGCAGCAGCAAAATTAAACGAGGAAACCATGCATGATTTTTTTGGCGCATCGCTCGCCGAATCGGATAAGGAAATTTTCAGCGCCACGCAAAAAGAACTTGGCCGCCAGCAGCATCAAATTGAACTTATCGCATCGGAAAATATTGTCAGCCGCGCGGTGCTCGAAGCTCAAGGCAGCGTGCTTACCAACAAATACGCCGAAGGCTACCCCGGCAAGCGCTATTACGGCGGTTGCGAATTTGTAGATATCGCTGAATCGTTGGCGATTGAGCGCGCCAAAAAACTGTTCAACTGCACTTATGCTAACGTGCAACCCAATTCGGGTTCGCAGGCCAACCAGGGCGTGTTCACCGCGTTGCTGAAACCCGGCGATACGATTCTTGGTCAATCGCTTGCGGCCGGTGGCCACCTCACGCACGGCGCTTCAGTGAACCAATCGGGCAAATGGTTTAACGCCATTCAATATGGCGTACGCGAAGATAATCACCTGATCGATTATGATCAGGTCGAAGCACTCACGAAAGAACACCAACCGAAAATGATCATCGCCGGTTTCTCGGCCTATTCGCGGGTGATCGATTGGGCGCGTTTTCGCGCGATTGCCGATAGTGTGGGCGCGTATTTTCTGGTCGATATGGCGCATATTGCAGGCCTTGTTGCCGCCGGTGTTTACCCCTCGCCACTTCCGCATGCGCATGTGGTCACCACCACCACGCACAAAACCTTGCGCGGCCCACGCGGTGGCCTGATTTTAAGCAATGTGCCAGAACTGATTGTCGGCAAAACCATGCAGGGCAAAGATCAGGATTTAGGCACGGCGATTAACTCGGCCATTTTCCCCGGCATTCAGGGCGGCCCGCTGATGCATGTGATTGCCGCCAAAGCCGTAGCATTCGGCGAAGCGCTAACGCCGGAATTTAAAGCCTATGCAGGCCGTGTGGTGGAAAATGCTCGCGCACTGGCCGCCACCTTAAGTGCGCGCGGATTGAACATTGTTTCGGGCGGCACCGATAACCACCTTGCGCTCGTGGATTTGCGCGCCAAAGGTGTTTCCGGTAAGGCCACCGAACACGCGCTTGAGCGTGCCGGATTAACCTGCAACAAAAACGCCATTCCGTTTGATCCGGCTTCGCCGTTCGTGACTTCCGGTATTCGTGTGGGCACGCCTGCGGGCACCACACGCGGCTTCGGCGTGAATGAGTTCAAACTGGTCGGCGAACTGATTGCCGATGTGGTGGATGGCTTAAGCAAAAACCCCGAAACGGGCGATGCTGCCGTGGAAAAAGCCACCTTTGAAAAGGTGAAGCAACTGACCGCGAAATTCCCGATTTACTAGGAAGATCATGCGCTGCCCTTTTTGTAATCATGGCGATACGCAAGTAAAGGATTCGCGCCCGAGCGACGATGGTTCTTCCATCCGTCGTAGGCGCAGTTGCCCTGCCTGCGGTTCGCGCTTTACCACCTTTGAACGCGTGCAATTGCGCGAACTGACCGTGATTAAATCGGATGGTGAAAAACGCCCATTCGACCGCGATAAAATTGCCCGCTCGATGGCAATTGCCATGCGCAAACGCCCAGTCGATGGCGATGCGGTGGAAATGGCGATTAACCGCATTGTGCAAAAACTGGAAAGCGAAGGCGATGGCGATATCGCCACCCAGCATATTGGCAAGCTGGTGATGGAAGAGTTAAAGCGCCTCGATAAGGTGGCCTATATCCGCTACGCATCGGTTTACCGCGATTTCAGCGAAGCCAAAGATTTCGAAGATTTCGTGGAGAACGAATTGCTGGATTAGCGGCTAGCTGCTAGTGCTGGCACCATGCTGAACGATTCAGACATTGCATATCTTCATCACGCGTTGCGCATCGCCGCACGCCATCAGGGTAACACGGCGGAAAACCCCAGCGTCGGCTGTGTGCTTGCACGCGAACACCACGTGGTGGGTGTTGGTGTTACCGGCATTGGTGGCAGGCCGCACGCCGAAACGCAGGCCATTGCATCGGCAGGTGCGCAGGCAAAGGGCGCCACCGCTTACGTTACCCTTGAACCCTGCGCGCATCACGGCAAAACTCCCCCCTGCGCACAGGCACTAATCGATGCGGGCATTGCCCGCGTGGTCATCGCCTGCCGTGACCCCGACCCACGGGTGAATGGCGGCGGCATTGCCATGCTGCAAGCAGCAGGCATTGCGGTGGAGCTGCACGAACTGCCCGAAGCGCGCGCATTGCTGCGCGGGTTTTTGCGCCGCGTGCGCCACGGCCTGCCGGAAGTGAGCGTTAAAATCGCGAGCTCCGGCGATGGATTCATGGCCAGCGATAACCCGAATAACCGTTGGATCACCGGCGAAAGCGCCCGCGCCCACGGCCATATGCTGCGCGCGCGGCATCAGGCGATTCTCACGGGCATTGGCACGGTGCTGGCCGATAACCCGCAGCTTACCTGCCGCCTGCCCGGGCTTCAGGCGCGTTCGCCGCTGCGCATTGTGCTCGATAGAAACCTGCGCATCCCGCTGCATACGGCGCTGGTGAAAAGCGCAAACGGCGTGCCATGCTGGGTGATCACTACCCCTGAAGGGGTGGAAAAACATGCTTCACACGCCAGCGAACTGCGCGAACATGGCGTGGTGCTGCATGTGCTTGAAACCATGCAACTGCGCGGTGTGCTTGCGTATCTGGGGCAGCAGGGCATTCACCGATTGCTGGTTGAAGCCGGGCCGACCTTAACGGAAGCCTTTGTGAATCAGGCGCTGGCCGACCATGTTTACTGGTATCGCGCCCCTACCCGGCTGAATGCCGAAGGCGAAAGCCCCCTGCATATTGTGCAGGAATTACAGCCGGCAGGCATGCTACCACTTGCACCCGACACGCTCTACGAGTACAGACTCGCCTCATGTTTACCGGATTAATTCAGGCGCAAGGGCGCATCACACACATCACGCAGGCGGGCGACACGGTGTTCACCATCGCGCCGAAGGGCGCGCAGTTTCCGCTGAAGCTTGGTGCTTCTATCGCCTGCAATGGCATTTGCCTGACTGTCACCAGCATCACCACCGAACAGCATTTTACGGTGGCCGCATCGGCGGAAACCTTGCGCTTAACCACCGCCGCGCAGTGGCGCGCTGGCACGCGCATTAACCTCGAACCTTCGCTGATAGTGGGCGATGCGCTGGGTGGGCATCTGGTTTCTGGGCATGTCGATGGTATTGGCAGCACGTTGCTTGCCGAACCGGTGGGCGATTCGGTGCGCTGGCGGTTTCGTGCGCCAAACGCGCTGATGAAATTTATTGCTGTCAAAGGTTCCATCGCGATCGATGGTGTATCGCTTACCGTGAATACGGTCGGCGATGATTGGTTTGAGGTAAACATCATCGAGCATACGCGCCTGCACACGCATTTTGCCACCCTTGCGGTGGGCGATGCCGTAAATTTAGAAATTGATATGCTGGCGCGCTATGTGGCGCGCATGCTGGAGGTGGCGGCATGAGCACGCTTTCCACCATCGAAGAAATTCTCGATGAGGCCAAAGCCGGCCGCATGTTCATTCTGGTCGATGACGAAGACCGCGAGAACGAAGGCGATTTGGTGATTCCCGCGCAATATGCGCATGCCGAGGCTGTCAATTTCATGGCTAAATATGGCCGCGGGCTTATCTGTTTAGCATTGGCGCGCCCACAGGTTGCACGGCTTGGCTTACCGCCCATGGCGCAGCATAATTCATCGCGCCACTCGACCGCATTTACCGTTTCTATCGAAGCGCGCGAAGGGGTGACCACCGGTATTTCCGCCGCCGACCGCGCACGCACCATTGCAGTGGCCATTCGCAGCGATGCGACCGCGCAAGATATTGCCAGCCCCGGCCATATTTTCCCACTCGAAGCCCGCGATGGCGGCGTGCTAGTGCGCGCCGGCCATACCGAAGCAGCGGTGGATATTGCGCAGCTTGCGGGCCTGACACCTGCCGGTGTTATCTGCGAAATTATGAACGATGATGGCACGATGGCGCGCCTGCCGGATCTGCAAAAATTTGCCGCCGAGCATCACCTCAAAATCGCCTCAATTGCCGATTTGATTGCCTACCGCCGGCGCGCCGAAAAACTGGTGACGCGGTTGATGGAAGATACGCTGGAAAGCAAGTTCGGAAGTTTTCGCAGCATCATTTACACCACCACGCACCACTATGCCGAGCATATCGCGCTGGTGAAAGGCGACATTACCCCCGATGCACCAATGCTGGTGCGCATGCACACACTCGATTTATGGCAAGATGTATTGGGCGATCAGGCGCAGCATCACACCAGCCTGTTGCACAGCGCCATGCAACACATTGAAGCGCACGGTGCCGGCGTGCTGGTGCTGCTGCGCGAACCCCGAAAAACCGCCGTATCCGATAGGTTGCGCGTGAAATTGGGGCAACAACCCACTAGCCCCATGCTGCGCGATTACGGCATTGGCGCGCAAATTTTGCTCGATTTGGGCGTGCGGAAAATGACCCTGCTTACCAACGCTCCAAAAACCATTGTGGGCTTAGAAGGTTATGGGCTAGAGATAACCGGCTATGTTCCCATTGCGAGTGCCAAACCATGACCCTTCCCGTGCTGATTGTTGTTGCCCCTTACTATCAGGAAATTACCGACCAGCTGATTGCTGGCGCCACCACCGCGCTGCGCGAATGCGGCTATACCCACGAAATCGTCACCGTGCCGGGGGCCTTTGAAATTCCCGCAGCCATTCGTTTTGCGCAACAATCGCGCCGCTATGCGGGCTATATTGCGCTGGGCTGTGTGGTGCGCGGCGAAACCAGCCACTATGATTATGTGTGCGGCGAAAGTGCGCGCGGCCTGCAAGATTTAGCCCTGCAGCATTCACTCGCGATCGGTTACGGCATTCTGACCGTAGAGAATATGGAACAGGCCGAAATTCGTGCCGATATCGAAGAAGGCAATAAAGGCGGCGAAGCCGCGCTCGCCTGCGTACGCATGATCGAATTGCAGCTGATGTACGGGGTAAACGCATGAACGCACCGCGCAAAAGCTTACTGAAAAAACGCCATGCACGCCTTGCAGCCACGCAGGCGCTTTACAGCACCAGCATTGATTCGCAGGTGCGTGGTGCTGCCAGCCTGACGGTGATGATGCTTGAGCAATGGCGCGATAGTAAATCCGATAACGATGACCATTTACCCCACGCCGCTATGCCCGATGCCACGCTGCTCGAGGCGATTCTTGATAGCGCGATTGCGCATCACGATACTATCAACACTGCGATTGATGGATTGTTGGTTCCCGGCTGGAGCCGCGAGCGCACTAGCGCCGTGCTGCTGGCATTGCTGCAAGCCGCCAGCGGCGAATGGCTGACCGGCAAGGTAAAAGCGCGCGCCATGCTGGTGGATGAATATACGCAGGTGGCCGCCAGTTTGCTCAACGATGATGAAATCGGCTATGTGCACAAAGCCCTCAACTTGCTGCCGGATGCGCTTGCCGCATCATGAGTGAGCATGCACGTATTGCGCGCTATTTAGCGCCGCTTACGGCGCAGGAACCCGGCGCATTTCACCTGCAAAACGATGCCGCAAGCCTCACCCCGCCCGCTGGCAAAATGCTGGTGCTTACCACCGATAGCGTAATCGCTGGTGTGCATGTGCCGCCCGATGCGACTGCCGAACAATGCATGCGTAAACTGATGCGGCGTAACCTTTCTGATATTGCGGCGATGGGCGCAACGCCGTGGCGTTATATGCTGAACCTGCATCTGCCGCAGCACACGCATGATAACTGGTGGGAAGCATGCGCAGCCACACTGAAAAGCGAACAGGCAACCTATGGCGTGGTGCTGATCGGTGGTGATTGCACCAGCGGTGCAGCCACTCCACACCTGACCATGACCATGCTAGGGTTAGCCAGTGAAAGCCTAACGCGCAGCGGCGCGAAACTGGGCGATGATGTGTATGTGAGCGGCACGCTTGGCGATGCAGCATTGTGGCTTGAAGCACGCAGCAACGCGCATTTTTCTGCGCGCTATTATGCACCCGAACCGCGCCTAGCGCTTGGGCGTGCGCTGCACGGTATTGCCAGCAGCTGCATTGATATTTCCGATGGGTTATTGGCCGATGCCAACCAGCTTACGAGCGCCAGCCATGTGCAATTTTTGTTGCAGCAAACCCTGCTGCCGCTATCGCCCGATGCGCAACATATGCTGCAGCAAAACCCAGCGCTGTGGCGCTGTGTATTCAGTGGCGGCGATGATTACGAATTGCTGTTTACCGCCCCACCCGCCCACGCGGCCATGCTGCAGCAAATTGCGCAGCACACCGCGACACCGCTGCAAAAAATTGGCAGCGTGCGCGAAGGCAATGATGTGGTGTTATGCGATAGCGAAGGGCGCGATATCACACCGAGCGAACTCGGCTTTCAGCATTAACGGCCAGTTTGGCCGGGCTGCCTGCCGCCGGGTGCATTGAAGCGCCCGAGATTCCCAAGGAACTGTTCCAGAATGCCCATTTCTTTGCCCTCGGCCGGGGTGATTTTGCCCACGATTACTACTTCGCGTTTATCTTTGGTGTTGAAGCGCGACACGCGTTGCACGCGGTTTTCCTCATCAAACAATACGGCGACCACATCCTGCTCGACAATTTCTGGTTTAAAAAATGCCACGCGTTCACGCTTTGTAGAAATATAATACCAGATATTGCTGCCAAAATCGCCGGTGGTGGAAGGCGTGCCAAGCACGGCTTTCACATCATCCTTTCCGCTTTGGCCTTCGATGATCTGTTTAAAATCATCGCTATCCCACTGATGGCCATAATTCTCAACAATCGGCGAGCAGCTTGCAAGCAGCATCGCAACAAGTATAGTAAGGCCGGAAAGGAAACGGGATGTTTGCATCGCTTAAAAAACTCTTCGTGAATCGTGAAGCGCACACGCGTGCGCAGGCACATTATATAGCATGCGTCACGCAGGCGCGTCATCCATATTTTTATACCGCGCTTGGCGTGCCTGATACGCTCGATGGCCGCTTTGAAATGGTGCTTCTGCATGTGCATTTGCTGTTGGTGCGCGGCGAAAGCACGCTGAGTGCCGATGAAAAGCGCCTGCTGGTCGAAGCGTTCTTTGCCGATATGGAACATAATATCCGCGAGTTCGGCATCGATATGGGTATGAAAAAACGCATCCGCGCGATGGCCAATGCGTATAATGGCCGCATGACATCCTATACTTCCGCTACCAGCACACATGATAACGCGCTGCTTGTGCAAGCACTTACCCGCAATGTGTATGGTGCAGAAAGTTCGGCGGCTGCATTACATGCGGAAACCTTGGCCGCTTATGTGTGGCAGGCGCTTAATCAGCCCGTATTGCGCGAGGCTTCGGTAGCCGGCTGGCCGGAGCCTGCCTCCATGTTGGCGGCGTAAAATAATTCCTTCAGCCGCACCAGCGAATAGAGCACATTCAGATACGGTGTATCGACCTGCATCCAGCCGCCAATGTCGCGCACCACGCCCACGATCGCATCGATTTCGGTGGGCTTGCCCGCCATCATATCTTGCAGCATCGAGGTTTTGTGCCCGCGCATGCGCGAGGCAGCCTTGATACGGTTTTCGAGCGTTTGCCCAAATTCAATGCCTAGGCGGTCGGCAATAAAGCGCGCCTCGTTCATCACCGCCATCAGCAAGTCGTGGTCGTGGTAGCCTTCGGCCAGTTGATCCATGGTGCCGTGCGTCAGTGCACCCAGCGGGTTAAACGCAATATTGCCCCACAATTTATGCCAAATAATCGTGCGAATTTCGTTACTGATTTTAGGTGCGAACCCGCTATCGGCAAACACCTTGCCCAGTGCCTCAAGGCGCGGGGTTATTTCGCCGTTCAGTTCGCCAAGCGCAATGCGGCGTTCAAGTTCGGGCACATATTCTACCACGCCCGGGCGCACGATTTGCCCAGCCAAATAATTCACGCAGCCAATAATCCGCGCTGGCGGAATATGCCGCGCAATCACGCCGTGTGGGTCGAGCAGTGGCAGTGCGCGGCCATCAAACTTGCCGCCTTCGCCAAAAAAATACCACCAGGGTAAGCCGTTTACCGCAGGTACAATCACGGTGGTGTCGTGCAGCAAGGGTGCAAGCTTTGGTGCGGCATCGGCAAGCTGGGTAGTTTTGGTGCACACAATCACTGCATCGTGCGGGCCGGCTTCGGCACTATCGCTGTAGGCTTTTACCTTCACGTGCTGCGGCTCGCCGCCCATGGGGGCGAGTGTTAGCCCCTGTGTTTGCATGGCCTGCAAATGCGCGCCACGACCAATCAGGCTGACATCGTAGCCTGCGCGCACCATGCAGCCGCCAATCAGGCTGCCCATGGCGCCTGCCCCAAAAATTGCAATTCTCATGTGGTTCCTGTTGGTTACGCGATGCGTGCAGTGTCGTCAGAAAATTCGGAAATTTCAAGCCGCGATTGCACCGCCTGATAATAGCCTGCCACTGCCTGCTTTAGTTTGCTATCGCGGCGCAGGTTTTGCGCGCGCAACTCTTCCTGAACGCTAGCGTTCTGTGTTGGCCTGCTGGCAACATTTGTTGCCTGCTGCGCAGCGGCAGGGAGTGGGCGCAGGGCAATGTCGGCCTTGCCGCCACCCAGCGCCGCCTGCATATCGCGCAATAATTGCTGTTGTTCGCCGTTCAATTGCTGTTGCTGCTGCAATGCCTGCTTGGCCGTTTTGGGGGCCGCATTGGCGTTCAGCGTTTCAAACAAGGCCGCATCATCATCACGCAGATTGCCGCCCGACTGCGCAATAAACTGCGCCGCAAACGGCGTGGAAGATGGGTTGTTAAGCAGAATAGGCGCGCTGGCCGTGTAGGATAATGGCAAAGGCGCCGGCAATACCGTGACCGCCGGTGGTGCCAGCGACACCACAGGTGCCGCGCCGCCACTGCCTTGTGCCAGAAACGTGACGCGCGCATTCGCAGAAGATTGCGCAGGCGATGCTGTTTGCGGAAGTTGGCCGGGGCGAAATTCGGCTTGCGCATTGGCGGTTAAGCCGCTTACCGTTTGCCGTGCAATCGTGTTAGCCGTTCCCGCGCCCAGCGAAGGGGGTGGGTTGACAGCCGTTTGCGGCGCAAGCGGCGCATTGGGTATGGTGGCGGCAATCGTCACGGTGTCTAGCTATGTTTTATTTTTTTACAGTATAGCGTAATTTAGCGATAAAAGCCAGTATTTCCGCCAAAAAAATTCGTTTTACAGCGCCACGTGAACGCGTTACACACCCTGTATGCGCCTTTCGGTTATTTCATGGTTTGTTTGTGTGCTTGGCTTGGTGGCACTGGCAGTGCTGGTGGGGCCGAAATTTTTGGCCGCGCCGCAGCATAGCGCCCAAACCGGCAAGGCACTGATTGGCGGCGATTTTACCCTGATTGACGGCACTGGCAAACCGCTATCGGATAGCGCCTTTCGTGGCCGCTATATGCTGGTGTATTTTGGTTTTACGCATTGCCCGGATATCTGCCCGACCACCCTGCTGGTAATGACCAACGCGCTTAAAAAACTGGGCGATCTCTCGCGCGAGATCGTACCCATTTTTATCAGCCTCGACCCCGAGCGCGACACGCCGGAGATTGTTTCTACCTATGTGCAGAATTTTTCGCCGAATCTGGTGGGGCTTACCGGCAGCAAAAAGCAGATCACGCAGGTGGCCGATAACTACAAGGTCTATTTCAAAAAGGTTAAAGTGAAAAATTCGGCGATGGGTTATATGGTCGATCACTCCGGGTTTATTTACCTGATGGGGCCGGATGGAAGCTATGTCGCGCATTTTGATCATACGCTTTCCGAACAGGCGCTGGTGGATGGCTTGCGCAAACATGTCAAAGGGAGAGAGTAAATGAAACATCTGGTGTGGTTAATCCTTGGGTGCAGCCTTGTGGGTACGGCAAACGCCGCTTCGTTTAAGATCACCGATGCCTGGGCACAGCCTTCGGTAAGCGCCGAAATGGGCGCGGCGTATCTGACACTGCAAAGCGATGCGCCCTGCACAGTGATCGCGGCTGATGCCTCCGATGTTACCAAGGTTACTGAACTGCATAGTCACACTATGGAAAATGGTGTGATGCAAATGCGCAAAATCGATGCGCTGAAATTAAGCGCCAACACACCAGAAATATTTGCCCCCGGCGGCAATCACGTGATGCTGATCGGCCTGAAAAAACCGCTGCGCGATGGCGATAGCTTTAAACTCACACTCACCAGCCGCGAATGTGGCACGGCATCGACCAGCGTTTCTGTGAGCAAGGCGCGCTTGCAGGAAGCGCTGAAATAGCTTACAGCTGGTTCGCAACATGACCACCTCGTTGCAGCCCATTATTTCTCCTCAACATTCCAGCGCTAGGCGCGGCATAATGTTTGTGCTTTCTTCGCCTTCTGGCGCAGGGAAAACCACCATGTCACGCCGCCTGCTGCAGGAAGAGCGCGGTATTACGCTTTCGGTTTCGTTCACCACGCGCCCCATACGCCCGGGCGAAGTGCACGGCAAAGATTATTATTTTGTCGATGCGGAAAAATTCAACGCCATGGCCGAGCAAGGCGAGTTTCTGGAACATGCGCTGGTGTTTGGCCATTATTATGGCACCCCCAAACAGCAGGTGATGGGTGCACTTTCACGCGCTGAAGATGTATTATTCGATATCGATTGGCAGGGCACCCGCCAGCTTGCCGAAAATAGCCGCGACGATTTGGTGAGCGTGTTTATTTTGCCCCCTTCATTGCACGAGCTTGAGCGCCGCCTGCGCGCCCGCGCGCAAGACACCGAAGAAGTCGTGGCGCAACGCATGGCCAAAGCCGCCAGCGAAATAAGCCATTGGCAGGAATATGACTATGTGGTGGTCAACGAAGATCTGGAATCGGCTCTGCAATCGGTGCGCGCCATTTTGCACGGCGAGCGCCTGAAGCGCGAACGGCAACCCTACCTTGCCGGCTTTATCGATGTGCTGTGCGGTAACAACACCTAGCTGGCGTGCGTTAAATACTGGCATTTAACACCCCGCCCCCTAGCATACGCCCGACACTGCCCAGAATGGGCACATTCGCCGTTAAGCTACCAAGATTACCCGCAAAAAATTCGGCACCCGATGGATCATCGCGCACGGTGCGTTCTTCCGGAAACGTGACGTTGGTTTCTTTGGTGCGCGCATATTCGGCAACACTGTTATGCTGCTGCCAACCACGTATATCCAGATGCATCAAACTTCGCACCGCAGATACGCGCGCCTCGATTGTTTGGCCTTTCAGTCGCCAGGCATCGGTAAAGGCAGTTTCCAGATCGGTGCCGCGAAACGCCTCAGGCACTTCGGGCATGGGTGGTGCTGTCACTTCGGAATGACCAAACACAAACCCACCCACCGTTGATGGAATACGCCATAGCGAATTGCACCCTTGCTGAATGCGCGACCATACACCACCAATAATCGGCAGCGAACGCTCGCCCACGCGTGCCTCGGTATCATACCTGGCACCTGCGTACAGCGACGCACGGTACGCATTCAGCGCACCATCGATTGTAAACATACTAATCTGGCCTCCTTTGTTACGGTTCGCACAGCACGGCATGCGCCAATCACCTACCGGCGATAGAACGCTCCGCGCGCCACGGCGTGCATGCCGCAAAACGCACCGCAGCATGCCCAGCATGGTGCGCAGCAAAACCACGCACCACACCCATGACCTAAGCAGAATACCATGCGGCTCAGAGCAAATTTGTTAAAATTTTATGAAATTTCCAACCACTTGATAAATTGGTATATTATGCTTTTGCCTTGGAAGTAGGCAGCGTGGCAAACGCTTCGGCTAAGGCACAAAACATGGCGATGCTGCACGCCTCGGCACGCAGGGTGCTATCGACACCGGCTTTGGCACATAATGCCTCGACATCGACCTCCAGCGATTTCAGCGACGAGCGCAGCATTTTGCGCCGCTGATTGAACGCCGCCGCCACCACCCGCTCAAGCAGCGGTAGCTGCGCCGGAAAGAGTGGTGTGTTGCGCGGTGTGGCCACCAGCACGCTTGATGTTACTTTCGGAGGCGGATGAAATGCGCCCGGTGGCACATCGAAAGCAATCGAGGCATCGGTTAACCACCCCACCAGCACCGATAAGCGCCCATAGGCTTTGCTGCCGGGGGTGGCGACCATGCGCTCGGCCACTTCCTTTTGCAGCATCACCACCATGCACGACCAGCTATGCGGGCCCACCAGCACTAAATCGCGCAGCCAGTTGACCACCAGCTGCGTGCCCACATTATAGGGCAAGTTGGCGACAATGCTGCGCGGCGCTTCGGCAAGAGAAGAGAGTGGCGTGGTCAGCGCATCGGCTTCATTCAAAAAAAAGCGATCCGGATACATGACGCGCAGCGATTGCAGCGCGGTGATGCAGCGCGCATCTTTTTCGACTGCCGTCACGCTAGCAGCATCGCTTGCCAACAACGCGCGCGTTAAGCCACCTGGGCCGGGGCCAATTTCAATGACGTTTTCGCCGCGCAGATTACCCGCCGCACGCACAATTTTTTGCAGCCAATGCGCATCGAAGAGAAAATGCTGGCCCAGTGATTTTTTGGCGGCAAGCCCATGATGCGCCACCAGTTCCTGCACCGAGGGAAGCAAAGCAACATCGATCATTTCGATTTCTTTTCGCCAAACTTGATTTCGATAAACGCATCGCGTTTCAGGTTGCGCAAATGCTTCTCGGCTTCGAGTTCAATTTTTTCGGCAAACAGTTTTTGTTCCACTTGTTTACGATCTGGCAGGGCGCTGGCGGGTTCGATTTTTTCGCACAGCATGAGCATTTGAATGCCTTGCTTGGTGGCAAAAGGTTCACTCACTTCAGTGACGTTCAGCGTGCCCACGAGTGGCAATAATTCATCGGAAATTTCGCCGAGCTTGGTACGCAGATACACCACATCAATTTTCATCCCTTCAAAATCCTGAATGCCGGCGATACCTTTACGCACGCAATCGCCGGGATGTTTGCGCACTTCTTGTGCGATATTCATCAGCGTATCGACTTCTTGCACGGGGGCAGTTTTATCGAGCGAAAGCGTAATTTGTTTGAGCGCAATTTCGGTGCTGGGGGGTGCTGGCTTAATCACCCGGCGGTCAGCCAGATACACGATTTGGTAGGTGTTCAAGCTACGCAGCGGTTCGGTCACCTGCCCCGGCTCAAGATTCTGAATCACCGCCAACAGCGAAGGTTCCAGTTTTTCTTCTGGCACCCAAACGCTTGGGTTCAGCCGCACATCGCTACGCCCCACCATGCTTTGCGCTACCGCGCTAAAGGCTTCACCGTTCACCAGCCTGCCGCGAATTTCGCGCGCGAGTTTGGCCACTTCTGGTTCAGCTTTGGCATCGCGAATAGGCAGCGAAATTGCGGCAATCTGCACTTGCGGTACGCCGGGCGAATTGGCCATGGCCTGCTGGGCGCGCAAAATTTCTTCATCGGCGACCGTCACGTTGCGGCGCAGGCGTTTGCTTACCACTTTGCTCCAGGAAATTTGGGTGCGCAGCTGCGTTTCTAAACTGGCATAGGATAATTTATTTTCGGTAATGAATGTTTTCAGGCTGCCCGGTGGCCTGCCGCGCCCCTGCTCGATCGAGGCAATGGCTTCGGCGATTTCTTTTTTATCGACTTTAATCGAGAGCCGTTTGGCTTCTTCGGCCTGTAGGCTTTCGTTGATGAGCGCCTGCAGCGACTGCGCGGTAAATTGCCGAACAATCTGCGGCACGGGCTGCTGGCCGGAAAGTGCGAGCATTAAATCGCGCCTATCGACCACATCGAGCGTGGTGATAATGGTATCGTTCACAATCGCAGCGATTTCGATTTTTTCGGCAAGCACCGGCGCACTCACCAACGCAAGGCTAAGCCCAATTACGTAACGCCACCGCATTATTTGCCTCCGAATTCGCCGAGATTCTGGAACCCAACCTTAAGTGAAAACGTGGTGTTAGGTTCGATATCGCGGTCGCGGGTGAAGCTTCTATCCCAGCCAAGTAGCATGTTGAAGCACTCGTTGGTGTAAAGCAGACCCAGTTGATTATTGACCATCTGGTTGAGCCTTAAATCACGCCGCATGCCGCCTTGCAAGCTCCAGCCTGCGTAGAGCGGTAGCACGCTGTTGACATAGGCTTCCTCGCGGCTGCTGACGAAGCGGTTATCTTCAAGTGTAAGGTAGGCGGTTTGCAGATATGCCCCGCGGTAATTGACGGTGGAACTGATTTCGTTGCGGTTCGCGTGGAAGGTTTCCTGATCGAGCGCAAAACGATATGAAAGCGTGAACGGCGAGCTGAGATAGGCGATACGCCCAATGAGATCGGAAAGATGCCT